>JAGWXC010000046.1 GCA_018970045.1 Planctomycetota bacterium
TGCGCCAAGATCCTGATCAAGGAGGTTGCGCTGCCGCGCATCCGCGCGTGGGCCGCCGGTACGGTGAACGATCCACTGCCGCTGGATGATCGCTGACCGGACCCAAGCCGACTGATGGCGCGACGGACCGCCGCCCGAAGCGGCGGCCGCAGCGCTCGTCAGCGCTTCTTCGCCTTGCGGAAGCGATCCTTCGGGCTCGCTGTCTTCGTCGAGCCGCGGGCCATCGGATTGAAGCCGGGCATGCCGCCCATGCCGGGCTGCATCGATCCCATCTGCTTCATCGCCTGCATGCGCCCCAGGGCACCCATGCCGGCCATCTGCTTCATCATCTTCTGCATGCCCTCGAACTGCTTGGCGAGCCGCGAGACGTCGTCGGGCTTCGAGCCGCTGCCCTTGGCGATGCGGCGGGTCCGGCTCGGGTTCAGCACCGCCAGGTCGTTGCGCTCACGGCGGGTCATGCTGTTGACCATGCCCTCAAGCCGGTTGAGCTGCGTGTCATCGATGTCAATGCCCTTGAGCGCACTGCCCACCCCCGGGAGAAGGCCCAGGATCTGCTTGAGGGGCCCCATGCGGCGGATGGTCTTGAGCTGCGAGAGGAAGTCATCGAGCGAGAACTCGCCCTTGGCCATGCGGTCGCTCAGGCGCTGCGCTTCCTCCTCGCTCACTTCCTGCTGTGCCTTCTCGACGAGCGAGACCACGTCGCCCATGCCGAGGATGCGGCCGGCGATGCGTTCCGGATTGAACTCATCGAGCGCATCGAGCTTCTCGCCCGTGCCGATGAACTTGATCGGCGCGCCGGTGACCTTTCGTGCCGTCAGGGCCGCACCGCCACGCGTGTCGGAATCGAACTTGGTCAGGATCAGGCCATCGACTGCGAGGCGCGCGTGGAACGCCTTGGCGCTCGCGAGCGCATCCTGGCCGGTCATCGCATCGATGACGAGGAGCTTTTCATGTGCACCCACGGCGCGGTCCACCGATTCGAGCTCGCGCATGAGCTCATCGTTCACGTGGAGCCGACCGGCCGTATCGACAATGAGGACGTCGTAGCCGCCATCCCGCGCGGCCTTGAGCGCACGCTGGGCGACCTGCACGGCCACGCCCACGGCCTTGCCGTACTCTGCGCATCGTTCAGGCTCGCCGTAGTAGGCACATCGCGCTCCGCCCGAGGCAGCCTGCACGCCCTCGGCCACCACGCGGAGCTGCTCGACGGCGGCAGGGCGCTGGAGGTCGCACGCCGCGAGCATGACGTTCTTGCCTCGGCGCTTGAGCCACGCGGCGAGCTTGCCGCAGGTCGTCGTCTTGCCTGAGCCCTGCAGGCCGCACATCAAGATCACCGTGGGCCCTGGCTCGACCAGCGGGATGCCTGCCTCGGCGGGGCCCATGAGCGACACCAGGCGCTTGTGCACGATGCCGACCATCTGCTGCGCGGGCTGCAGGCTCTTGGTGACCTCGGCGCCGAGTGCATCCTGCACGACCTCCGCACAGAAGTCGTCGACGAGCGACTGCTGCACGTCGGCCTCGAGCAGTGCGGTGCGCACCTCGCCCATGACCTCACGCACGTTGGACTCGCTGATGCGGCCACGGCCGGAAAGGTTGCGCAGGGCTGACCCGAGGCGATCGGTGAGGCTTTCGAACATGGTCGGCTGATGGTAGCCCGGCTTTGATCAGCGGCCGCGACGGGCGGCGATCCACGCCTGGAGCCGTGGTGCATCCCAGGCGTTGATGACCTGCTCCGGAACGGCGCCGGCGCGGCGGGCGACCTGCACGCCGAACCGGAGGACATCGAATCCATCGCGCCCGTGGACGTCGCAATCGATCGCCAGGGGTACGCCAGCTTCGATCGCCATGCGGGCGTGCAGATCGCGCAGGTCCAGTCGCGCGGGGTGGGCGTTGATCTCAAGCGCCACGCCGGAGTCGCGTGCAGCCGCAATCACGGCATGCATGTCGGGTTCGAGCCCAGGACGACCGTTGACGAGCCGCCCGGTCGGATGACCGAGGATGTGCACGAGCGGGTGGCGCACGGCGCGCACCAACCGCGCGGTGGCCACGTCAGGTGCCTGCTTCAGGCTCGCGTGCGGGCTGGCGACCACGAGATCGAGTTGCGCCAGCACATCGTCGGGATAGTCGAGACTGCCATCCACGAGGATGTCGACTTCCGACCCGGCAAGGACGCGGATGCCACCGACACGGGCTTCGGCCTCGCGCACGGCGTCGATCTGCCGAAGCAGCCGCTCGACCGAAAGCCCGTTGGCCTGCACGCTCGAGCGCGAGTGATCCGTGACGGCCAGCGTGTGGAAACCTCGATCCTTCGCGCGCTGGACGAGTTCAAGCAGCGGCATCGCACCGTCGCTCTCAGTGGTGTGCGCATGCAGCTCGGCACGGATGTCATCAATGGTCACGAGCGGCGCGTGGCCGCAGACCTCGTCCAGTGGTCGCGTCTCGCGCAGCTCGGGTTCGGCCCATGAGAGCCCCAGGGCCTCGTAGAGCTCGGCCTCGGTCCGCGAGGCGATCGGCGCGTGACGATCCTGCGGGGCATCCTGGCCGTCGTCCGCGAACAGCCCGTACTCGTTCAACCGCAGGCCACGTTGCTGTGCGCGACCGCGCATGAGCACATTGTGCTCCTTGCTGCCCGTGAAGTAGAGCAGCGCCGCGCCGAAAGCCTGCTCAGGCACGATGCGCAGGTCGACTTGCAGGCCATCCTGCATGCGGACGCTGGACTTCGTCGGTCCGGTCACGAGCACCTTGCTCACGCCCGGCATCGCGCAGAACGCCTCCATCGCCTTGGCCGCGTCCGGTGCGACGGCCACCAGATCGACGTCGCCGATGGTTTCCTTGCCACGTCGAAGGCTGCCGGCGAACTCGATCTGGCTCACCAATCCCCCCGCAAGCAGGTGCTCGATGGCCGACTCGGCCACCGCCAACGCATGGTCGATGCGCACCCGGCCGACGGCGGTCTTCAGGAATTCAATGCCGTCGCGCAGGTTCTGGATCTTCTTGGGGCCGAATCCAGCCAGGCCTTGCAGGCGGTCCTCGGCGAGGGCCGACTCGAGCGACGCCAGGTCGACGATCCCTCGCTCCTGCCAGAGCAGGCGGACGGACTTCGGCCCAACGCCCGGCAGCGCAAGCAGTGCGGGCAGGCCGGCGGGGACCTGCGCACGCAAGTCGGCCAGATCCTTGACGGCGCCGGTCGAGACGAACTCGATGATCTTCGCGGCACTGCCTGAACCGATGCCATCGATGGCGGAGAGCGCCTTGGGATCGGTCCTCGCGAGGTCGACCAGATCGACGGTCGAGGACTCGGCGGCGCGCGCCACCTTGCTGTGGGCAAGCACCCGGAAGGAGTTGGCCCCGGTGAGTTCGAGCAGGACGGCGAACTCCTCGAACAGTCGCACGATGTCGGCGTTGCCCATGGGGCCTCCTTGAACGACAACGCCCCCGGAGTCGGGGGCGTCGAACGCGACTGGATGGGCTCGAACCATCAACCTTCGGTTTCGTAGACCGATGCTCTATCCAATTGAGCTACAGTCGCAGCGGGGCGGAGAGTATAGCGCGTCGAGACGGCGCACGCAGACCCACATAACCATGGACCGGTGACGGGAACGGGCGGATCCTCAGCGCTGTTCGTCGCTCGCCACGGCTTCGCCAAGATCCACGTAGCCATCCACCGTGGTGGCGCTGGCATCGACCAGACGGCTGAGGAATGCCGGCAGCACGATGAGGCCAAGGCCGGCCACGACGGCGGCGGTCTTGGGCCACCAATGGGGCACGACGACGACCTCCTGGCTCTTGGCATTGGTCGGGTTCACGACCGCCGCACCCACAAAGCGCAGGTAGTACACCGCACCGATGGCGGTGTTCAGCAGGAGCACCGCCGCCAAGGATGCCTGGCCGCCCTCGAAAGCGACGAAGACCAGCACGATCTTGGCCAAGGCGCCGAAGAGCGGTGGCACGCCGAGCAGACTCAGCGCGCTCAGCGTGAGCAGGAAGGCCAGCCCAGGATGCGACGCTCGCAGGCCCGCCAGCGATTCGAAGCTGTCGACTTCCTCGCCCTTGCGCTCGAGCGCTGCGAGCACCCCGAAGGTCGCCACGGTCATCACGCCATAGCCGAGCATGAAGAGGTACATCGCGCCGATGCCGCCCTTGGGTCCGACGATGACGCCGACCAGCATGTAGCCGCTGTTGGCGATCGACGAGTACGCGAGGGTGCGCTTGAGGCTCGTCTGCAGGATGCCCCCGATGTTGCCCAGCAGCATCGTGAGCGCAGCCACCATCCAGAGCACGGCCGTGATGGGCTGCGGAAGGCCTTCGTAGGCGATGCGCACGCCATCGTGATCGACCATGGCGTGGCCTGACCAGCCCACGGTACCGAGCACCGTGATGAGTGCCGAGAAGCCCGCGATCTTGGGCGTGAACGAAAGGAACGCCGTGACCGGCAGCGGGGCGCCCTCGTACACGTCGGGTGCGTAGAAGTGCATCGGCACTGCAGCGAGCTTGAAGCAAAGCCCGAGCACCGTGAGGATGGTGCCGAGGAGCGCCGTCGTGCTCAGCCCGGCGCCTGCCGCCTGTTCTGCCAACGCATCGCGCATCGGAATGAGCTGCATGGTGCCGGTGGCGCCATAGAGCATCGCGAAGCCGTACAGCGTCACGGCTGTCGCCAGCGCGCCGAGGAAGAAGTACTTCATCGCCGCTTCCATGCTTCGCCGACCGGTGCGTGCGACCGCCACCATGATGTAGGTGGGCAGGCTGACCAGCTCGAGGCCAAGGAAGAGCCAGATGAGATCGGGCGCGCTCATGACCAGCATGGCACCGGTCAGGCTCAGCAGGAGGAACGCGTAGTACTCGCCGCGCACCACGCGCAGCGCATCGAAGGACGCCCGGCCGCGCGCGACCGCTTCTTCGTACCGACGATCGATCGAGCCCGCAGACACGGCCACCAGGCCAATGCCGATGAGCGCGATGAGCGCCTTGCCGTACTTGCCCAGCATGGGGAAGAGCAGGCGTGCACCTTGGATGCGCTCGGGCGTCCAGACGGCCTCGAGCGCCAGGATCGATCCGACGAGCGCCGCAACGCAGACCCACGGCACCAGCGAGCGGATCCCCGTCGAGCGCGACAGCCCCAGGACGGCCACGAGCATCGAGGCCACGAACAGCACGATCTCCGGGGCAAGCAGTGCCACCGTCTGGCTCATGTCAACCACGGTCATCCTCCTTGGGCTCGGCCTTCGCGGCCTCGGCAGCCTGCGGCTGCGACTTCAGCGTCCGCTCGACGGCAGCGGGGTAGGGCGCCAGCGTGCGCTCGACCACGGGACCGATCGCCTGCAGCATCGGCTTGGGATAGACGCCGATGAACAGGCACACCAGCGCCAGCGGCACCAGCAGCCCGATCTCGCGTCCGGTCAGGTCGCCGTGGCCCTCATCATGACCGTGCCCCGCGCCATGAGGGTCGTGGCCGTGCGATCCGTCGTGCTTGCCGTGACCGTCGGCCTTCGGCTCGCGGAGCGGGCCAAAGACGTAGCGACCGACCAAGAGCAGCATGTACATCGCGCCCAGGATCAGCCCGGTCCCGGCCACCAGGGCAAAGCCCGGTCCGAGCAGGCCGGGATAGCCGGTCGATGCGTCGGCGGTGGCGATGTAGGTGCCGAAGAGGCAGAGGTACTCACCCACGAAGCCGTTGAGACCCGGCAGGCCGATCGAACTCATGGTGAAGAACACCATGAAGAACGCCCAGACCGGCATGCGCTTGGCGAGACCGCCGATCTGGTCCATGTCCTTGACGTGGTAGCGCTCGTACGCCATCCCGATGAGGAGGAAGAGCGCGCCCGTCGAAAGGCCGTGGTTGATCATGTAGAGCACGCTGCCCTGCGCACCAACGGGATTCAGGGCGAAGAGGCCGAGCATGCAGATCCCGAGGTGGCTCACCGAGGAGTACGCCACGAGCTTCTTGGCATCGGTCTGCACCCAGCAGATGAGCGCGGCGTAGACGACCGCCACCGTGCACAGCACCGAGGCGAGCACCGCCAGTGCGGCACCGCCTTCGGGCGCCATGGGCAGCGCCAAGCGGAAGATGCCGTAGGTGCCGAGCTTCAGCAGCGTGCCGGCGAGGATGACCGAACCGGCCGTCGGTGCCTGGTTGTGCGCCAAGGGCAGCCAGGTGTGCACGGGGAAGAGCGGAACCTTGACGGCAAAGCCAGCGAGCAGGGCCGCGAAGAGCCAGAACTGCGTGTTGGCCGGGAGGCGCGCGCTGGCGAAGGTCGACAGCGTGCCCATGTCCCAGCTCCAGAGCCCGGTCGAGGCGTGGTGCTGCCAACCCACGAAGAGGATCGAGCCGAGGAAGAAGAGCGACCCGAGGAACGTGTAGAGGAAGAGCTTGTGCGCTGCCTGCCGACGCTCCGGCCCGCCCCAGATGGCGATGATGAAGAGCAGCGGAACGAGCGTGAACTCGTAGCCGACGTAGAAGAGCAGCACATCGCGGGCCGCGAAGGCCAGAAGGATGCTGGCATGCAGCAGCATGAACCAGCCGTAGTACTCACGTTGGCGGTCGGAGATCGCGCTCCACGAACCGATCACGCAGATCGGGATCAGGAACGCTTCGAGCAGCGCCAGCAGGAGGCTGACGGAATCGAACCCCACACCGAGCGTGGCATTGATCGACGACAACCATGCGCAGCCGCAGGGCTCGGGGAAGACGGCGCCGGTCGACCACGCAGGGAACTGCCATGCGAAGACGGCCAGCGCACCGAGGCTCGCCAGCGAGCCGAGCGCGGCAAGGCTGCGCGCCGCCCGCGCGTTGGCCACGGCGATCACCGCAGCGGTCGCGACAGGAATCAGGATGGATGCCCAGATGAGGTTCATGTTCAGTTCGCTCCCCGCAGCCAGATCCAGATCACCCACGCAGCGACCAAGGCCACGCCGCCGGCCATGGTGACCGCGTAGCCCTGGACGACACCGCCGTAGAGCGGCCGGAAGAGTCGCCCGAACGCAGCCGGCAGGGCGCCGATGCCGTTCACGATGCCAGCATCAAGCAGCAGTTCATCGATGGCGGACAGGATGTTCGCCACCAGCCGCAGCGGCAGGCGGATCACCCAGTCGTAGAACTCATCGACCAACCACTTGCGCTCGGCACCCACGACGATCCACCGGGTCGCGATGGATCCCATCAGGGTGCGACGCAAGGCGTCGGCCGCGCCGCGGTTGATGAGGTGAAGGTAGAGCGACACCAGGATGCCAGCGATGCACGCCAGCGAGCCGAGTCGCCCGACGGCGGTGTGGGCATCCATGCCAAGCACCAAGTGACCGTGGTCGGCGTGGGCATGCTCACCTTCAGCGGCGGTCGGTGCGGCAGCATGATCATCATGCGATCCATGGGACTCGGCAGCGACCCCTTGGTACGCGCTCGACTGCGCGACCTGGGTCTTGACCCAATTCGGCTCGCCGTGGTTGAGCATCGTGCGGTAGCTCGGCCAGCCGGCGAGCATCGCGCCAACGGCGATCAGCACGAGCGGCACGCGGATCGCCCAGCGGGGACCGTGCGGGTGGAACTCGCCGTGGTGACCGTGGCCGCCATGCGCAGCGGAAGCGCCATGGGAACCATGCGCGTGGCCGTGATCGTGGCCATGATCCTGGTGATCATCGTGGCCATGGTGCTCATCGCCTGGCTCGTACTTGACCGGGCCGAAGAAGACCCGGAAGCCGACGCGGAAGGTGTAGTACGCCGTCAGCGCGGCGACCACAAGACCGATCCAGCCCAGCACGTGGACGCGCTCATCTTTCGCGGTGAACGCCGAGACCAGGATCTCATCCTTGCTGAAGAACGCGGCGGTGAAGGGGAACGCAGCCAGCCAGAAGCAACCCAGGACCGCCAGCAGGCTCACGAGGCGGAAGCCGGGCACCTTCAGCAAGCCACTGAGCTTGCGGATGTCGAGCTGGCCCGCGAACCCGTGCATCACGGCACCCGCGGTCAGGAAGAGCAGTGCCTTGAAGAACGCGTGCGTGAAGACGTGGTACGACGCACCGAAGGTGGTGCCCACACCGAGGCCCAGGAACATGTAGCCCAGCTGGGAAATCGTGGAGTACGCCCAGATGCGCTTCATGTCGTACTGCGCCATGCCGATCGTGGCGGCCAGCAGCGCCGTCAGCCCACCAACCCACGCCACCGCGGCGAGCGCATCGGGATTGACGATGAAGAGCGGGAACATGCGGGCGATGAGGTAGACACCAGCCGTGACCATCGTGGCCGCGTGGATGAGCGCCGAGACGGGGGTCGGACCCTCCATCGCGTCCGGAAGCCAGACGTACAGCGGCAACTGCGCGCTCTTGCCGAACGCGCCCAGCATGAGCAGCCATGGAATGGCTTGCGCGGTCCACTCGCTGCTCGCAGGCGCCGCTTCGATCGCCTTCCAGAGCGCCGCGTACTCGACCGTGCCGTAGCACTGCCAAATCAGGAAGAGCGCGAGCGCCAGGCCAAGGTCGCCGATGCGATTGACGATGAAGGCCTTCTTCGCGGCCGCGACGGCTTCGGGCTTGGTGAAGTAGTAGCCAATGAGCAGGTAGCTCGCCAGACCCACGCCTTCCCAGCCGAGGTAGAGCATGACGAGGTTGCCGCCCATGACGAGGCAACCCATCGCGAAGAGGAAGATGCTCACGGCGCCGAAGAAGCGCGTGTAGCCCTTGCCGACGTCGGACTCCATGTACTCGCTCGCGTACAGCGCGATGAGCGTGCCGAGACCCGTGACGAACAGCATCCAGAAGACGGTGAGTCGGTCGATGTAGAGGTCGACGTTCGCCGTGAACCCGTGGAACCGGCTGCCGTCACCCCAGGTCCAGCTGATCCAGTCGAACAGGTTGATGACGACGGGCGTCTCGCCGACGGCACCCTGCAGGCGCAGGATCGTCGCGAACGCACCACCGAGCGCAGCGATGGTGAGCGCGGCGGGGAGCTTCGAGCGGACCTTCATCCAGCCGCAGAGGAGGCACAGCACGCCGCTGATCAGTGGGAGCAGCAGGGCCAAGCCCGCCCAGCGGAGCTCGGGTGCGGCGTGGGCATCGAGCGGGCCCTCGGCAAGCGCGAGGACCGACGACAGCATCGCGGGAGCAGCGATCATGACTCAGCGAGTTCCTTCCACGCTTCGGCGCTCAGGGTTTCCTTGCGTCGGTAGAGCAGCACCACGAGACCGAGCGCAAGCGCGGCTTCGGCGGCAGCCACCGTCAGGATGAAGATCACGAACACCTGGCCCGAGAGGTCCATGTGCTGGCGTCCGTACGAGATCATGGCGAGCCCTGCACCCTGGAACATGAGTTCCGTGCAGAGGAACATCGTGATCATGTTGCGACGGCTCAGGAAGCCGACGATGCCCACCGCGAAGAGGATGGCACTGGCCAGGAGGCCCAGCATCACGAGCGGATCGCCCGGCGGGAGCTGTGGATCGATGGGGTTCATGCTCGGTCTCCGGCGAGGTCGGCGTCTTCGACGTTGGTGCGTGACAGGCCAGCCGCTGCACGACGGTCATCCTCGGCCATGTCGGTCTGGCGGCGGGCCAGGACCACCGCACCCAGCATCGCCATCAGCAGGATCACGCCGGCGAGCTCGAGGCTGCCCGGATACGACGTGACGAGTTCCCACCCCAGCGACGTGCTGTTCACGGGAAGGTCCGAGGCCTTGAGCACGGTCTCGTGGCGAGTGCCGTCGGCGAGCGTGACCGGCATCATCGCGGTACGGCCGTCCTGCGCCACCTCAAGTCCACCGGCCGGTGACCAGCCCATCGGATCCTTGCCGGCTGCGGCGAGTTCGGCGGTGATGCGTTCCTGGGCCAGCTCGGGCATGCCACGCATGCGGTTCCATGCCGCAGCATTGGCGCGAGCCTCGATCATCGCTGCAGGCTGCTGGTTGGCCCGCGCGTCACCGACCACGCTGGCCAGGGCCGCCAGCAGGACAAAGCCGCAAAGGACCGCGGCGGCAGGTTCGCGTGCGACGCGGTCGTAGGCCACGCTCGGCCCGCCAGCATCGGGTGCTTGCTGCGCGAGCATGAGCACGAACATGTACGTGATGAGGATCGCGCCCGCGTAGACGATGATCAGCGAGAACGCCATGAATTCCGCGCCCATGACGAGGTACGCCACGGCGCCAGCGACGACGACGAGCACGAAATACAGGGCAGCGAAAACGGGCCGGGTGGTCGTGATGACCCGGACCGCGGCAGCCGTGGCCATGGCCACCGCGAGCGACATGATCGCGACGCGCGGGTCGAAGCCCAAGGCACCGGAAGCCTGAACGCCTTGCACGAGCAGCCAAGCAAGGCCGGCAAGCCCAAGGATGGTGGCACCGAGACGGGCCTTGCCCGTGGGCTGCCGAAGCAGCAGGAACAGCCCGACGGCGCAGATCGCTGACGCGGCGTACAAGAGTGGGGGGATCATGCTGATGAGGTTGGGTGGCGAGGCACCCTCGGATCCGCGCGCGCGGGCCCTTCGGGGTCGCGGAAAGATAGACGCGTCACGCCAAGCCCGCAACTTATGCGGACGCTCGGCCGTACGATCGCGAACCATGGACCGACGGCAACTGCCCAACCTCATCACGATGAGCCGGTTGGTGCTGGCGATCGTGTACTTCTGGATGATGCTCGATCTGGTGCACGCCTGGTCCGGATTGGATCCGACCGAGCGCGCGCGCCGGGCCGTTGCCGCAGGGTGGGTCTTCGGGTTCGCCGCCGGAACCGACTTCCTCGACGGTTACTTCGCGCGTCGCTTCAATGCAGTCAGTGCGTTCGGCCGCATCATGGATCCCTTCGTGGACAAGGTGCTCGTGCTCGGTGCGCTGGTCGTGGTGGTCGAGCCGCTGTGCCCGGGATCGGGCGTGAAGCCGTGGATGGTCATCGCGATCCTGTCGCGTGAACTCTTCGTGACGAGCCTTCGGGCAAGCATGGAGGCCCGAGGCATGCCATGCCCGGCCGATCGCTGGGGAAAGTGGAAAATGACGGCGCAGTCACTGGCCATTCCGTTCGCCGGGGTGTCGGCGGCAGGCGCCTTCCCGAACCTCGGCGTCACCAACGAAACCTTCGTGCCGATCACGCACTGGTTCATCGTCTTCACCGTCGCGCTCACGCTCTTCAGCGCGTTGCCGTACGTGGTTCGATCCCGCGAGGCCTGGCGGTGAGTGCGGGCTCACGACAGCCGACGGGCTTGGGTCGTGCGGCCACGTTCTGGCTCACCGCCGGTGGACTCGGCCTGATGCGTCCCGCACCGGGAACGTGGGGCAGCCTTCCTCCCGCCGCCTTGGTGTGCCTGATGCTCGGCTTCGGAGCGCCCATGTGGGCTTCGGCGCTGGCTCTCGTCGTGCTGTGCCTGGTCGCGACGTGGGCCTGCATCCGCTGGGGCGATGACGGGGAACGAGCGTTCGGGGCGAAAGACGCCTCGAGCATCGTGATCGACGAGGTGGCCGGCGGTGCAGTTGCCGCCATGCCGCTGGCGTTCATCGACGGTGCAGGCTGGGTCGAAGCCATCGTGTTGAGCGGGCTCTCTTTTCTCCTCTTCCGCGCGTTCGACATCTGGAAGCCCGGGCCGATCCGGCTGATGCAGCGGTGGCGCAGCGGGCTTGGCGTGGTGGCCGATGATCTCGCGGCCGGCTCGCTCGCAGGCGTGGTGATCATGATCTTCACGCCGCAGGCCCTTGCCCTGGCCGCGTCACTGGCCGCCGTCGTGGGTGGCCCATCTCCCTCGTAGTTCCGGCACGCCAACCACCGTCGATCGGCCGCCGCCGGTTCAGGCGGGGCACTCGTGGGCGATCAGGTCGTCCCACGTCTCGCGGCGGCGGATGGATCGGACCTCGTGGCCCTCGACCAGCACCTCCGCCGGCAGCGGCACGCTGTTGTAGCGGCTGGCCATGCTCATGCCATAGGCACCCGCGGTGAAGACAGCGACCAGATCGCCCCGGCGCAAGGTCGGCAGCGGGCGATCGATCGCCAAGAAGTCGCCGCTCTCGCAGATGGGCCCCACGACATCCATGAGCGCAAGCCCATCGAGTTGCATCGAGCGTGCGCGACGCTGCGGCACGAAGCCGGCATCGGGCGCAACCGGCCAGATGAAGTGGAAGGCATCGTAATGGCACGGTCGCAACAGCGTGTTCATGCCTGCGTCACAGATCGCGAAGGTCTTGTCGCCGGATTGCTTCATGTACAGCACCCGCGTGATCAGGACTCCGGCGTTGGCCACGATCGTGCGACCCGGCTCGAGGATGACCCGCAGACCCTGGCGAACCCGCTCTTCAAGCAGCGGAACGATGGCGGCCGCGTAGACCGAGGCGTCAGGGCTTTGGCCGGTCTCGTAGTCGGCGCCGAATCCACCGCCCAAGTCGAGCGTGTCGACGGTGTGGCCGGCAGCCTTGAGTTCATCCATCAGGGCCAGGGTCTTGGTGATGGCATCGATGTAGGGCTGCACCGAATACACCGGGCTCCCGATGTGCAGATGGATGCCCGTGAGGCGGCACCAGCGATCGTGGCCGTAGGCCGCGAAGAAGGCCCGGGCTCGCTCGATGTCCACGCCGAACTTGGTTTCCTTGCGACCGGTGCTCGTGTAGCGATGGGTCTTGGGATCGACATCCGGGTTCACCCGCAGGGCAGCCACGCACGTCCGCTGCAGCCGCGCCGCGATGCCTGCCACCACCTCGAACTCCGCCTCGCTCTCGATGTTGAGCACGCCCACGCCCTGCAGGATCGCGAACTCGATCTCGGCGTCGGTCTTGCCCACACCCGCATACACGCAGCGCTCCGCCGCGCACCCAGCCGCCATCGCCCGATGCAACTCACCCCCCGAGACGACATCCATGCCTGCGCCCTCTTGGGCGAGCAGCCGGCAGAGGTTGACGTTGCCTGAGCTCTTCACCGAGTAGCAGATCAGCGGGTTGAGCGCCGCGAAGGCTCGAGCGAGCTTTCGATGGTGATCCAGGAGCGTGGCTGCGCTGTAGACGTACGTGGGCGTGCCGAATCGCTCGGCAATCGAGGACATCGGGACGCTGCCGCAGTGCAGCTCGCCGTGGTGGTAGGTGAAGTCATCCATGATCGGTGGTGCCGTCGGCGGGCTGCGTGGGCGTGGGCGCGGTGCGCGGAGATTGCAGCAGGAGACCGAGCACCGTGCCGCCCCCGATGAACATCAGCCACGGCCAAGGCTGCGGCGGCAGCGCGACCCCACCGCCAGAGATCCTCTCGATGAAGCTCGCCACGGCAGCGACGGCCAGGGCCGAACCCACGACCGACGTCAGCAGGACCGGCACCCCGCGTGCGAAGAAGATCGCCGCGACGAAACCAGCCGCAAATCCAACCCAACCGAAGGCCGAGACGAGTGTCTGGGTCGTCGAGGGCAGGCGTGCCCACCATGCATCGGTCCGGGCGCGCATGTGACGCCATGCGTCCGTGGTGCGCACGATGAAGCCGGCATCCGTGGGGACATCGGCCCAACTGCGCGCCATGGCCTCGAGCAGTGTCGGCGCCAAGTCACGAGGCGTGGGTTCGGCCTCGCCGAGCATGGGTGCCGAGCTTCCATCGGTCAAGGCCGCTCCGCCGCGCACGATCGGTGCGGGCGCCGGGTTCAGGACGCCGCGATCGATCATCGCGCACGACAGCAGGATGCAGAGCGCGCTCGTCAGGAGTGCCATCATCCACGCCACCCCGATCCGCAGGAAGACGACGCTGATCGTGGCGATGACGACGGCCGCAGCGAGCGCAGCTGCCCACTCCGGGACACGCAGCGCGAAGGACTGGTGGAGGCGGATGCCGATCGCCCACCCCGCGATGGCGCCGGCAGCGAGCACGAGGAGCGGCAGCA
>JAGWXC010000281.1 GCA_018970045.1 Planctomycetota bacterium
CCCGTCGCACCCGCGACCGGTCGCGAGCACGGCCACCACGGCGGTCCACCCCGCGTCGCTCTCGGTGCGGCGATGGTCGCCGCACGGCCTTCGTGGTGTCCTCTGTTCGGCATGCGTGGGAGCCCACCATGGCCACGCAGCTCGAAGGACCGTCCGCACACGCCGCGCCTGTCACACCCGTCGCACCGCTTGCCGTCCGCCCAACACCCCAGAGCCCACTGCGCGCGCTGGGCATCGTGGGCTATGACCAGGTCGAGCCCGTGGTGCTGGCGGCGCTCGCCACCGAAACCCCGCTGCTGCTGATCGGCCCGCACGGCACCGCCAAGAGCCTGCTGCTGGCACGCCTGGCGCAGGCGCTCGGGCTTGCCTGGCGGCACTACAACGCCAGCCTCGTCAACTACGACGACCTGATCGGCTACCCCGTGCCCGGCGCCGATGGATCGCTGCAGTTCGTGCAGACGCCCGCCTCGATCTGGGACGCCGAGGTCGTCTTCGTCGACGAACTCAGCCGCGCGCGCCCCGACATGCTCAATCGGCTCTTCCCGATCATCCACGAACGGGTGGTGCAGGGGATGCCGCTGCCACGGCTCCGCCATCGCTGGGCCGCCATGAACCCGCCCGCAAGCGACCGGGATGACACCGACGGCTACCTCGGCAGCGAGCCGCTCGACCCCGCGCTCGCCGACCGCTTCGGCTTCGTGCTCAACGTGCCCGCGTGGGGCGGGCTCTCGAGCGCCGACCAGGACGCCGTGATCACGAGCGCGGACACGCCGCCGACCCCCGAGGCCCGCGCCGCGGTCATCGTCGCGATCGATGCCATCCGCCGCGAGATCCCCATCGTGCTTGAGTACGCCGGCCCCGCCATCACCGAAGCCGTGCGCGAGATCGTGCGCCACGCGGGCACGCTGGGCCTGGCACTCTCCGGCCGCCGCGCGGCCATGCTCTATCGCAACATCGCCGCCGTGCATGCCGCGCGGCTCGTGCACCTGCCGTCTGCGGACCTGGTCGATTCGAGCTGGATCGCGATCTCGAACAGCATCCCGCAGCGCGCGCAGGGGACCAACTTCGATGCCACGCGCCTGCTTGCGGCGCACGGGAGCGTGTGGAAGACCGTGCGCCTGGATGCCGCGGACCCTCGACGCGCTCTGGCCTGCGAACCAGACCCCGTGCGGCGAGCCCTGCGCGCCGCCGTGCTCCCGCAGCTCTGCCTGCAGGAACGCTCGGGCTACGTGGCCGATGCGCTGGCACACCTGCCCGCCGGCGGTCGCCATGCCCTGGGCCACTGGATGGTCGAAGAGGGCCACGCTGCGCACCTGCTCACCGCGGTCGCCGAGCAGTGCGCCGAACTGCACGCCCTGGTCGCGAGCGCGCAGGATGTGCGACAGCAGCTGTCCGCATCGAGCCTGGCCTACAAGGCCTGGCGACAGATCATGGCCGCGATCTGCGAGACCGAAGGCCTGGTCGATGGCGCGCTGGCCAGCAACCTGCTCACGGGCCTCTTCGCCAAGGGGGAACTCGTGCGGCCCAACGACACCGACGCCATCCTCGAATCGTGGTCGAGCGTGCGCGCACTGCTGGGCCAGTCCGCGCAGCCCGCTCCGGTGCCGGCCGCGCCCACGGCACCCACCTCGAAGAAGGGCCGCACCCGCACGACGACGAGCCCACGATGAAGGACGCGCGCCAACCTGCGCAGCTCCTGCACAACATGAGCTGCGGTCCCAACGCCACCATCGTCCACACCGGGACCGATGCGTGCCGCCGGCTTCGCTTCGCGCTGCCGGGCGGCCCGCTCACGACCTCCAAGTGGATCGAGAGTTGCCAACGGCTGGGGATTCCCTGCGCGCCGACGGACGACGGCTATCCGCTGCTCGTCGCGCGCGCTGCCCAGCCGCACCCGTTGCTCGCGCGACTTCCCGCCGTGGCAAGCGTGCTCGCGAATGCGGGCGGCGACGAACTGCCGGGATGGACCGACGACCCAGACCTGATCCTCGCCGTCCTCGCGCGTTCGACCGCCAAGGTCTTCCTGCGCGACCAGGCGCCGGTCATCGCGACTGATCGCTTTCAACGCACCGTGACGCTGCTCGTGCCGCGCACCTGGAGCCCCTGAACGTGAACCTTGGACCCGACTCAACCCTGCACCCCGCACCACCTTCAAACCATCACACCATGAACCTGCACACCACCATCGCCGACCGGCTGCTC
>JAGWXC010000047.1 GCA_018970045.1 Planctomycetota bacterium
GAAGACGCTCTTGGCGGCCCACTGGCCGAAGTCAGGCAGGCCGGCCTTGGCGGCAGATTCGAGGCAGGTGAGTGCCAGGCCAGCGTCACGGACGTTGCAGAACCACTGGTACTGGCTGACGGCGAAGCGATCGACCAGCCCGCCGCCGTCGATCATCTTCACGTCGCTGCTGGCTGCTGCCTTGCCGCCCGCGTTGTGATGGGCCATGGCGGCGTCGTACATCTCGCCATGCACGACGAGGTTGTTGGGGTCGAACTTGACCGACATCGCGAACATGGTGAGCGAGTAGGTCCACTCACCCTTGCGCATGGCTTCGCGCGCCTTCTCGGCGTAGCGGGCGGCCTTCGCGGGATCGGCCACGAAGGCCGGCGGCGGTTCGGATTTCTTCCAGGGAAGGATCACGGGCGGTCTCGGACGCGAGAGTGTATCCGCGACGGTTGGCGGAGGGGAGCGCCCATCGAGCGTTACCATCGGAGCGTGCCGAGCCGAGGCCATGACATCGTGTGGTACCCCGACCCAGTCCTCAAGCGACGGGCCGAGCCCGTGACCACCATCGATGCGGGGATTCGAGCGCTCATTGACGACATGTTCGCCGTCATGCGTGAGGAAGAAGGACTCGGTCTGGCGGCGCCGCAGGTGGGCCGATCCTTGCGGATTTTCGTGACCGAGGAGCATGAGCAGTTCCCGGCCCGGGCCTACATCAACCCGCGACTCGTTGTGGCCGACGGCCCGGTGGCCGTTCGCGACGAGGGATGCCTGAGCCTGCCCGGGATCCGTGTCGGCGTGCGCCGACCTGCGCACGTCCGGATCGAGGCCACGGGCCTCGACGGCGAGCGCTTCGAGCTTGAGGACAGCGGCCTGATGGGGCGATGCTGGTTGCACGAGCACGATCATCTGGAAGGCCGGTTGATCACGGACTGGATGTCACCGATCGATCGCCTGGCGGCGCGCCGCGCGCTGCGTGATCTCGAGGCGGCGTTCGAGGAAGGCCAGTGAGCGTGCGGGTGGCGCTGCTGGGATCGGGAGCGTTTGCGATCCCGAGCTTCTCGGCGCTGGCGACGACGCCGGGCATCGAGGTGCCCTTGGTCGTCACGCAGCCTGACCGGCCGGCCGGCCGAGGCCGCGTGCTTGAGCCCACGCCAGTGGGCGCGTGGGCCGCGCGCGAGGGGCTTCGCGTGATCAAGCCCGAGGACATCAACGCGCCTGAGTGGATCGAGCTGCTCGCGAGCGAACGCATCGATGCGCTTGCCGTGATTGCCTTCGGACAGAAGCTGTCGCCTGCGGCGCTCGATGGCCGCGTGGCCTGCAACCTGCACGGATCGCTGCTTCCCCGTTGGCGAGGCGCTGCGCCGATCCAACGCAGCGTGATGGCCGGCGACGACGAGGTAGGTGTGACCGTGATCTCAATCGCCGCCAGGATGGATGCCGGTGTGGTGTATGCGCGGGTCGCGACCGCCATCGGTCCGAGCGAGACCAGCGGTGATCTCCATGACCGGCTCGCGCAGCTCGGCGTGCCGGCGATGGTGGGGGTGGTGCGGGGCTTGCTCAACGGGACGGCGCACGGGACCACGCAGGATGAGTCGCTCGCCACGCGTGCGCGCAAGCTCTCCCGCGCGGATGCTTGGGTGGATCTCGGCGGCTCGGCCCGGGAAGCATGTGCTCGCATCAACGGCCTGTCGCCTTGGCCGGGGACCGACTGCATGATCACCGGCGACGGCCATCAGCCCATGCCGATCAAGCTCCTGCGCTGCCGGGTGGTCGACGCATCGCTGCCGGTGGGCAGCGTGGCGACGAGCGGTGTGGTCGGGTGCGGCGAGGGCGCGATCGAGGTCCTCGAAGCGCAGGTTCCCGGCGGCAAGCCCATGCCGCTGGCGGACCTGATGCGCGGCAGGCGGTGGAGCAGGGCGACTTTGGCGAGTGAGCCTCATGCACCGGCTGCGCACTGACCAACTTGACTATCCGCTCGATCCCGCCTGCGTGGCGACGGTGCCCGCCGAGCCGCGGGACAGCGCACGCATGATGGTGGTGCGGCGTTCGAGTTCGGAGGTCGTGCACGCACGGGTCAGCGACCTGCCGACCTGGCTGGCGGCCGGTGACCTGCTCGTGGCCAACCACACCAAGGTGGCTCCCGTGAGGTTCGAGGGAGTGCGACTGGGTGACGCGCGTGCGGTCGAGGGGCTCTTCGTGGCGCCCGTCGCCGACCGCGCCTGGACGGCACTCGTCAAGGGAGCCAAGCGACTGCGGCCGGGCGACCGGATCGAGTTGCGTGGCGCCACGGGCGAACGCGTCGTCGTGATCGCGCGCGAGCGTCGCGACGAGTCGTGGGTCATCGATTTTCCGGATGCGCCGACCCCGATCCTCGAGCGTGTGGGCCGGGCGCCGCTGCCGCCCTACATCCTGGGGGCGCGTCGGGAACGGCATGAGTCGATCGACGAGGCGATGGACCGGGATCGCTACCAGACCGTCTACGCGCAGGCCATGAGCCGGCCGAGCGTGGCGGCACCGACGGCCGGGCTGCACCTCACCCCGGGGATCCTGCAACGTCTTCAGCAGCAGGGTGTTGCGTGGTCCAGCGTGGAGCTGCAGGTGGGGCTGGGCACCTTCAAGCCGGTCGAGGCCGCATGGCTCGACGAGCACCCGATGCATTCGGAATGGTGTCGGATCGATCAGGCTTCGCTCGATGCGGTCTGCACGACCCGCGCAGCGGGCGGGCGCGTCATCGCGGTCGGCACCACGAGCGTGCGCGTGCTCGAAAGCCTCTCCTCGCCGCCGTGCGCCGGTGAGTTCGAGACCCGTCTCATGATCGCCCCCGGTCACGCCTTCAGGCTGGTGGATGGGCTGCTGACGAACTTCCACTTGCCGCGGAGCACGCTCCTGGCGCTCGTGGGTGCGATGGTCGGACTGGATCGCCTCACGTCGCTCTACGCCGTCGCTCAGCGCGAGGGCTACCGCTTCTACTCCTACGGCGACTGCATGCTCATCCTGCCCTGACGGTCTGGCGTGGGAGCGTCGGAAATTCCCGTCGGAAAGTCGTGCGGTGAGCCGATGAACCCCGAGCGCGCAGGTTGGCGCGCGGTAGGCTTGCGACACGTCACGGAGGACGAAACGATGCAGGTGAGTGCGCTCGTGAAGGCAGTCGATGGAGTGACCTTGGTCGCAGGCGGCGAGGTCGAGGTCACGTCGCTCGCGGATGACTCGCGCCAGGTGAAGCCAGGCGCGCTGTTCGTCGCCAGGGCAGGCGCCCACGGTGATGGGCGAGCGTTCATCCAGGATGCGATCGCCAAAGGTGCGGTGGCGGTGCTTGCCGATGCCGGCGTGGCGCCGATCGACGGCGTGGCCTGGCTTGCTGCGCGCAGCGGGGGCTCGCAGCATGGCGCGAAGGACGCCGCCGCGCTGCTGCCGTGGATCGCGGAGGCATTCCACGGTTTCCCCAGTCGCCGGCTGCGGCTGGTCGGCATCACCGGCACCAACGGCAAGACGACGACCACGTACCTCTACCGGCACATCGCGCGCCTTGCGGGCCGGCGGTGTGGCCTCATCGGCACGGTCGAGACCGACGATGGAGCGGGGACGGTGGCCAGCAACCTCACCACGCCGGGAGCGATCGAACTGAGCGCGACCTTCGCACGCATGGTGGCCAATGGCTGCGATGGTGCGGTCATGGAGACGAGCAGTCATGCCCTGCACCAGGGTCGCGTGGCCGCGCTGCGTTTCGGCTGCGGCATCTTCACCAACCTGACCGGGGACCACCTGGACTACCACGGCTCGATGGAGCAGTACGCGAGTGCGAAGGCCATCCTGTTCGCCGGGCTCGACCCGTGTGCCACGGCCGTGGTGAACGCCGACGACCCAGCCCACGAACGCATGCTGCGTGACTGCCGCGCCAACGTCATCCGGTGCAGCGTGCGCAGTCCGCGCGCGACGGCCAGTGCGCAGGAGCTGCGCGTGGGCGTGGGCAGCATGCGGCTGCGGCTCAACGGGCCATGGGGTCGCATCGAGGCGGAGCTGCCCTTCACGGGCCGCCACAACACGATGAACACGCTGCAGGCCGTGGCCGCGGCGTGGTCCGGCGGCATCGATGGAAGCGTGATTGAGCAGGCCCTCGCCACCTGTGCCGCCCCGCCGGGCCGGCTCGAGCCGGTCACCGCGCCGGGTGATCCGTTCGCCGTGGTCGTGGACTATGCGCACACCGACGATGCGCTCCTCAACGTCTGCACCGCGCTGAAGGCCGTGCTCGAACCGGGCGGGCGGTTGATCACCGTCTTCGGCTGCGGTGGGGACCGCGATCCCACCAAGCGCCCACGCATGGCACGCGTGGCATGCGACCACAGCGATGTCGTGGTCGTGACCAGCGACAACCCGCGCACCGAAGCGCCGGAGTCGATCGTGGACCAGATCATGGCCGGCGTGCCGCAGGACACGGCTGCGGTCGTGCACCGCGTGACGGACCGTTCGGCGGCCATCCACGCCGCGGTGGCCGAGGCCCGTGAGCGCGACGTGGTGCTCATCGCCGGCAAGGGCCACGAGGACTACCAGATCATCGGCACGGTCAAGCATCCCTTCGACGACCGCATCGTGGCCAAGGCCGCGCTCGCGGCCCGTGCCGCCATCCAGGAAGGAGCACTCGCGTGACGTTTCTCTCGCATGATGCGATGGCCAGCGCCACCGGCGGCCGCTGGGTCGGGCCGCCGCGCAGCGGCGAACCGGTGGCGGGCATCGGCACCGATACGCGTGTACCGCTGCACGGCCGCGCCTTCGTGGCCCTCGCAGGCGAACAACACGATGCGCACCACCATCTTGCGGCGGCCCAGTCAGCCGGCGCGGCGGCGCTGATCGTGTCGAGGTTTCCCGAGGGGTTCACTCCCTCCGTGCCCACGCTGCTTGTGCGTGACACGCTCGTCGCGCTGCAGCAGCTCGCCACCGCATGGCGCGCGGAAGTCTCCCCATTCACGATCGGCATCACCGGATCAAGCGGCAAGACCACCACGCGGCGCCTGCTTCACGGTGTGCTGTCACAGCAGCAGCGCGGCACGAGCAGCCCCAAGAGCTTCAACAACGAGATCGGCGTGCCGCTCACCATGCTGTCGGCTGCCCGTGGCGACGACTTCCTGCTGCTGGAGATGGGCATGAACCATCCGGGCGAGATCCGGCGCCTGTCCACGATCGCCGAGCAGGATGCCGCCGTCATCACCATGGTTGGCCGTGCGCACCTTGGCGGCATGGGGTCGCTCGCGGCCATCGCCACCGAGAAGGCGAGCATCGCCGATGGCTTGCCTGCGTGTGCGCCGTTGGTCGTCAATGGCGACAACGCGCCCCTCATGCAGGCGGTGAGCGACTTGGGTCGCTGCGACCTTCGCGTGATCACGTTCGGGACCGATGCCGCGCGGAACGTGCGGTTGGTCTCGCGGGAGCAGCATCCTGAGGTGCAGGTGGTGACCGCCCGCGCGCATGGGCAGCTCGTGCAGTTCGAACTCCGTCTGCCGGGCATCCACAATGCCATGAACGCGCTGGCTGCGCTCGCCATGGGCCTGGATCGTGGCCTGACGCCTGCGCAGGTCGCGCGAGGGCTGGCCACGGTCGAACCGTCCGAGATGCGCATGGTGCGCGAGCGCATCGGTTCGGTCGACGTCTACAACGATGCCTACAACGCGAACCCCGATGCCGTGGCCGCGGCGCTGCGTGCGTTCGCGGAGGTCGCCGCGCGCGCGCCGCGTCGCGTGGTGGTGCTCGGCGACATGCTCGAGCTCGGCGATGCCGAGCGCGCCCTGCACGAGGAGGTCGGTCGCGTGGCGGCCTCGGTCCTCGAGCGCGGCGACCGCGCGTGGTTCATCGGGCCGCGCAGCCGGTTCGGCGCCGAGGCTGCGCGTGCAGCCGGGCTCGACGTCGAATGGATCGAGTCGCTTGATGGCGGGGCTGCGGCAGCGATTGCCTCAGCCTTGGCCGAGGGTGATGCAGTGCTCCTGAAGGGGAGCCGGGGATCGGCGGTCGAGCGCGTGCTGCCGGCACTGCGCGCGGCGCCGCTCGTGGCGGGCTGATCGAAGGATCGGCCCTCGGGCCGGGTCAGGGAAAGGGCATGCTCTACAACCTCGTCGTCGAATTCCAGGACAAGCTCGACTCGATCCCGCTCTTGCGCTGGATCGTCGGCATCATGTGGCAGGTCGAGTTCCGTGCGTTCGCCGCGGTGCTGATCTCGTTCTCGCTCGCGCTCTGGCAGGGGCCGGGCGTGATCGCGTGGCTGCAACGCAAGAAGATCGGCGACACCGCCGAGTTTGGCCACGAGGAGATCAACCGCCTCATGCAGGGTCGCAGCGGCGTGCCGACGATGGGGGGGATCTTCCTCTGCGGGAGCATCCTCGTGACCACGGCGCTGCTCGCCGATGTCTGGTTCAACCGGTACATCCAGATCTCGCTGATCGTGCTCGTCTGGATGAGCGGCGTGGGCGCGATCGACGACTGGCTCAAGCTGACCTCGAGCCAGCGCAAGCCGGGCTCACGAGACGGCCTCTACAGCTGGGAGAAGCTCGTCTTCCAGGTCGGGCTGGGCCTCGTCGTCGGCTACTTCGTCTACAAGGCCGCCAAGCTGCCCGACGCCCATGTCCTCAACCTGCCGCTGCAGCGCACCTATCCGCCCACCGCCGTCAAGGACTTCGTCGGGCTGCGCCTGGACCTTGCCCCGAGCGTCATCGTGCTTGGCGTGGGGGCGTTCGCGGTCCTCTGCGCCTTCTTCATGACGGGCTTCTCGAACGCCGTGAACATCACGGATGGCATGGATGGCCTGGCGGGCGGCAACATGGTCATCACGAGCTTCGCGCTCATGGTGCTGGCCTACATCTCCGGGCACGCGAACACGGCGTACTTCCTGCTGGTGCCGTACGTGCCGGGCTCGGCCGAGCTCATGGTGCTCGCGGGGGCCATGGCCGGCGCGACGCTCGGCTTCCTGTGGTTCAACGCGCACCCGGCCCGCGTCTTCATGGGGGATACCGGTTCGCTCGCCCTTGGTGCGCTCATGGGCTACATCGGTGTCGTGACCCGCAACGAGCTGCTGCTGCCGGTGATCGGCGCGGTCTACGTGATCGAGATCTCGACGGTGATGATGCAGGTCAGCTGGTTCAAGTGGACCAAGCGCACGTATGGCGAGGGCCGGCGGATCTTCCCGAGCACGCCGATCCATCACGGTTTCCACATGATCGGATGGAAGGAGACGCAGATCGTCACGCGTTCCTACATCGTGAGCGCGGTCGCCGTGGTCATCGCGCTCGTGACCCTGAAGCTGCGCTGAGCGCGGAGGGTTCAGTCGCCGTGCTTGCCGCGCAGACGGGGGCTCAGCCGCGCGATGAGGTGCGCACGCTCGAACTCATCCACCCAGTCCTGGATCGTGGCCGCGAGTTCATCGTCGGCCACGCGCGCCCCCGGCAGGGGGCAGCTTGCGCCAAGGGCGCGCGCAGCGATGGCTCGATAGCGCGTCAGCGTGCGGTCGCCCAGCAGGGAGAGGAATTCGAAGTCCTCGTTCGCGAAGATCACCGTGGGCACCCGAAGGCCGCCGCAGATGCGCACCTGCTCGGACAGGTCCGCGTGCGCATCGCGATCAAGCCAGCGCAGGTCGATCATTGGTGATGCTGTGGCGATCGCGTGCAGCAACGGCCCCTGGGCCGAGCAGTCGCCGCACCACATGCCGCTCAGGCAGATCACGTTGATCCTGCGCGTGAAGCCGCCAACGAGGGCTCGCTGCGCCTCCGAGAGCTGGACGCGCCCCTCGACGGCCCGCCAGCCAGCCTCATGCTGCGGGCTGGAGCGGACGTAGTCGTCGTAGGTGGCGCCGGCGGCGTGCTTCACACGAAGGGAGGCAGGATCGATCATGCACGAAGCCTAGCGGTGCATGCATCCCGCCGGTGGAGTTGCACCACGTCGACCACGAGCAGGACCTTGGTGCACACGTCACGATCGACGGTGATGTCCGCGATCACACCCGGTCGTCGACGTCTTCCGTGGCTCGGCGCCGGGGTGTCATTCCGTGCACCACACGATGCTCAACCGCGCGATTCACGCTGCAGATCACGCAGCAGATCGAAGGCCTGCATCGGTGTGAGGTGGTCAAGGTCGATCCCGCGCAGGCGATCGAGTGCAGGGTGCGGCAGGTACTGGGTGAAGAGCGAGAGTTGCTCGCCTGCCGTGGCGGCCTCCGGCCGGGTTGGCGCCGGGTGTCCAGCTTCGAGCGCCGCAAGGATCGCCCGCGCGCGCTCGACCGTGCCGCGCGGCACGCCCGCCAGCTGCGCCACGTGAATCCCGTAGCTGCGATCGGTCCGGCCGGCCTCGATCCGGTGCAGGAAGACGATCTCATCCTTCCACTCGCGCACGGCGACGTGCAGGTTGGTGATGTCGCTGCGTTCGTCCGCGAGCGTGGTGATCTCGTGGTAGTGCGTGGCGAAGAGCGTGCGGCAGCCGCGATCAGCCAGCGTCTCCGTGATCGCCCACGCGAGGCTCAGGCCATCGAGCGTGCTCGTGCCCCGGCCGATCTCGTCCAGGATCACCAGACTGCGACTGGTGGCCGCATTCAGGATCGCTGCCGTCTCGGTCATCTCGACCATGAACGTGCTCTGGCCAGCATGGAGCTCGTCACTGGCGCCGATGCGCGTGAAGATCCGATCCGCCAGTCCAATGGCGGCCCGCTGCGCCGGGACGAAGCTGCCGGCGTGCGCCAGCAGTGCGATCAGCGCGCATTGCCGGATGTAGGTGCTCTTGCCGGCCATGTTGGGGCCGGTGATCAGGGCCAGCCGCGCGCTGCCATCATGCCCGAGGCGGCAATCATTGGGCACGAAGCGTTCGCGGAGCACGCCGTCGAGGACCGGGTGCCGACCGTGGTCGATGCTCAGTTCGGCGCCATCGACCAGCTCCGGGCGGGTCCAGCCCGACTCGGTCGCGACAGCGGCGAACGAGCGCAGCACATCGAGCCCGGCGATCGACTCGGCGATGACCGCGATCGCTGCGCCGTGCTCCGCAAGCATCGTGCAGGCCGCGCTGAACAGCCGCTGCTCGCGCTCGATCGCCCGGGCCTCGGCCGTGAGCACCTTGTGCTCGAATTCCTTGAGTTCGGGCGTCGTGTACCGCTCGGCGTTGCGCAAGGTCTGCTTGCGGATCAGCCACTCGGGGGCGCGGCCCGCCTGCGCCGACGAGAGCTCGATGTAGTAGCCGAAGACCCGGTTGTAGCCGGTCTTGAGCGTGTCGATCCCGGAGCGCTCGATGAGTTCGGCCTGGTACCGCGCCAGCCACGCGTTGGCATCGCGCTGCAGGAGCCGTGCCTCGTCCAGCTCAGTGTCCACACCGTCGAGCCAGAGGCCGCCTTCACGCAGGTGCGACGGCGGCGACTCCACGCACTGGCTCGCGAGCCGGATCGCGAGGTCGCGAACCGCGGGCAGGGCATCGCTCATCGGCTGTGCGAAGGGCCCGAGCGCGGGCGTGCCCGCGCAGGCGACGGCGATCTCGCTGCAGCGAGCGAGCGAGCGGGCCAGAGCGGCCAGGTCGCGCGGCGTTGCGCGCCCCATGGCGATGCGCCCATGCATGCGGGCGATGTCCTGAACGCCGTCGAGCGCATCGCCGAGCACGGCGCTCGCGCGCTGGTCCTGCGTGAGCGCGGCCACCGCATCAAGCCGCTTCGTGATCGGCGCGAGCTGAGCCAGTGGTGCGCAGAGCCAGTCCCGCAGGAGTCGCCGCCCCATGCCGGTCCGGCATCGCTGCATGGAACTGACCAGGCTCCCGGCAGCCTGGCCTGATCGCGCGGTGCGCTCGAGTTCGAGGCTTCGCAGGCTCGTGGCATCAATGGCCAACACGGCACCGGACTCGACCAGCGATGGCACCCGAAGATGCCGCAGCGACTCGGGACGTTGCGCTTCGTGGAGGTAGCGCACGAGCGCACCCGCTGCTCGCGCGGGCGCCTCTTCCGCATCAAGGCCGAAGCCCGCCAGCGTCGAGGTTCGGTAGTGCGAGCACAGTGCCTCGGTCGCCTCCTTGGCGCGGAAGTACCAGCCCGGGCGTTCCGTTCGGGCAGCGCCGATGGCGTTCACCATCGCCGCTTGGCGCTCGCGCGTGGCCTCGTCGTCAGCTTCCTCGATGAGGAGTTCGGCAACGCCCAGCCGCTGCACTTCGTCCACGATGCGGGCCGCCGGCACGGTCCGGAGGGAGAACTCGCCAGTCGAGAGCTCGACCGTGGCGATGGCCGCGGTTGCGCCCTGCATGCACAGCGCGGCCATGCGATTGCTGGTGCTGTCGTCGAGCAGGCTTTCGTCGACGCGCGTGCCCGGCGTGATCACGCGCCGCACATCGCGCTCGACCACGCCCTTGGCTTCCTTCGGATCCTGCACTTGCTCGCACACCGCGACGCGAAAGCCTGCATCGACCAGCCTGCGCAGGTAGGTCTCGGCGCTGTGGAAGGGGACGCCCGCCATTGGGATGCCGCTCGTGCGTTCGGTCAGCGTGATGCCAAGCGCCTTGTGCGCGGTCACCGCATCGTCGTCGAACAACTCGTAGAAGTCGCCCATGCGGAAGAAGAGCAGGCAATCGGGATAGCGCGACTTGAAGTGCGCGTGCTGCCGCATGGCGGGCGTGTCGCGATTGGGCGCGGGCGCCTGGGGGGCCATCTTCTCCACGCGTGGAAGGGTAGCGCGGGAGCCAGCGTGTCCATCGCCCGAGGCGTGTTATCGCAGCGCCGCGGCTGGCCTGATCCCGCTATACTCTCCGCCCCGCTGGGCTGGTAGCTCAATTGGTAGAGCGCCTCGGTCGCATCGAGGAGGTTGTGAGTTCGAGTCTCATCCAGTCCACTTGATTCGGGCGTCGCTCTGCGGCGCCCGCGTCGTTTCCGGAGACCATCGGAAGGACCCATGCCAACGCTCGCTGCTGCTCCATCCACCGTGCTTGCTGTCGAGGCCGCACTTGTCGTTGCAGCGAGCCTGCTCGGAGCGTGGGTGGGGACCCGGCGCCTGGCGCACACACCGCTGCAGCTGGTGCTGAGCGCCGTGAGCGGGATGATCCTCGGCATCGTCTTCTTCCATCTGCTCCCGCACGCCTTGGGTACGCACGGCGGTGGTGCGGCACCGATGGACGTGATGCTCTGGGCCTTGATCGGGTTCATGGCGCTCTTCGTGCTCGAGCGCTTCGCGCCGTTCCACGCGCACGAGCACGGCGGCGCGGGTGAATGCGGGAGCGGCAGCTGCGGTCACGTCGCCCACACGTGCGATCACGAGCACGATCATGCGCCGCATGCCCACGTCGATGCGCACACGCGTGCACCTCGCCTTGGCTGGATGGGTGCGCTCCTGGGGTTGACGGTGCACAGCCTGATGGAGGGCGTGGCGCTCGCCGCGAGCGTGCAGGCCGAATCGAGCGCTGGCTGGCTGGCTGGGCTCGGCACGCTGCTGGTGATCGTGGCTCACAAGCCATTCGATGCCATGACGCTGGCAGCACTCTTGCGCCAGGACCGCGTGGAGGCAGGCAGGGCGGTGGTGATCCAGGTGCTCTTCTCGCTGGTCATGCCGGCGGGGGCGTTCCTCTTCATGGCCGGCGTGCGCCACGATCCGCACGTCATCGCGCTGGCGCTGGCCTTCAGCGGTGGCGTCTTCCTGTGCATCGCCTGCAGCGATCTGCTGCCCGAGGTGCAGTTCCACCGACACGATCGCCTCAAGCTCACCGCGGCACTGCTGGGCGGCATCCTGCTTGCGTGGGGCATGTCCCGGCTCGAGGCCACCATGCATGGCCACGCCGATCACGGTCACGGCGCGGCGAACAGCCATGACGGCCACGACCACGGCGCACCGGCATCGAGCCCCGATGCCCATGACCATGGCAGCCACGACGGCCATGATCACGGGAGCCACGACGGCCACGATCACTGAGCCCTGTCCGCGCGCGCGGCCTATCCTGCGGGCCATGAAGGCCGAACGCCTGCTCGCCGAACTCAACCGCATCCGCCAGGACGTGCCCAAGGATCCCAAGGACCTTGAGTGGTTCACGGTCCACCACGTCTTCTGCTTCGTCTCCTACAACATGGCGGCGTTCCAGAAGTACCTCGACGAGGCCGTCAAGCCCGAGGACGAGCCCGAAGCATGACCCGGTCCGGGGTAGGATCGCGGTCCCATGACGGAATCGACCGCCCGTGACTACCGCAGCACGCTGAACCTGCCCAAGACCGGCTTCGCGATGAAGGCGAACCTGGCCCAGGCGGAGCCGCAGACCCTCAAGGCGTGGAAGGATGGCGGCGCGTTCGATCGCATCATGGGTGCACGCGACGGTGCGGAGCCCTTCGTCTTCCACGACGGCCCGCCCTACGCCAACGGCAACATCCATGTCGGCCACATGCTCAACAAGGTCCTCAAGGACCTGGTCGTGCGCAGCCGGATCCTCGAGGGGCGCCGCGTGCACTATGTGCCGGGCTGGGACTGCCACGGCCTGCCCATCGAGCACAAGGTGATGACTGAGATCGTCAAGGGCGGCAAGGCCGAGAAGCTCGAGACGCTCGCGCCTGACGTGCGCCGCATGGCGATCCGCCGCGAGTGCGCCGCCTACGCCGAGAAGTTCATCAAGCTCCAGGGCGAGGAGATGCAGCGACTGCTGACCTTCGCCGACTACGCGCATCCCTACGCCACGATGCAGCCGGCCTACGAGGCTGCCACGCTCGAGGTCTTCGCAGGCATGGTCGAGCAGGGGGTCGTCTACCGCGACCTGAAGCCGGTGCACTGGTCGATCGCCAACCGCACGGCATTGGCTGAGGCCGAGCTCGAGTACGAAGAGCGACAGGACCTGTCGGTCTACGTCGACTTCGAGCTCGAGGACCGCGAGGCCGCCGAGCGTGCGTTCGGCTGCGAGATCGACCAGACGCCGTGCCTGATGATCTGGACCACCACGCCGTGGACGCTGCCGGCGAACCTGGCGATCGCGTGCCATCCGCGCTACCGCTATGCGCTCGTCGAGCATGACGGCGCGCTCAGCATCGTTGCGGCTGAGCTCTGGCCGAAGGTCGCCGCGACGATCAAGGCCGAGAAGGTCCGCATGGTCGGCGAGTGCGATGGTGCTGCGCTCGTGGGGCTGGCCTACCGCCACCCGTTCTGCGGCCGCTCGGGCCGCGTGGTCGCTGCCGAGTACGTCACGCTCGAGGACGGCACGGGCTTGGTCCACACGGCGCCCGGCCACGGTGCCGAGGACTATCGAACGGGCCTCAAGGAAGGCCTGCCGACCTACTGCCCGGTCCGCGACGATGGCACCTACGACGACACCGTGCCGGAATGGCTGCGGGGACTGAGCGTCTGGGATGCCAATGCCAAGGTCACCGAGCACCTGCGCGCGAGCGGGCACCTCGTCTTCGATCATGCCTTCACCCACTCGTACCCGCACGACTGGCGCAGCAAGACGCCGGTCATCTTCCGTGCGACCGAGCAGTGGTTCATCGGCGTCGATCGGCCCGTCAAGCGTGATGGCCGCACGCTTCGCCAGCTCGCGCTCGATGCCGTCGAGCACCGGGTCACGTTCGTCCCCGATTGGGGCCGCAACCGCATGCGTGGCATGCTCGAGAACCGCCCCGACTGGTGCATCAGCCGCCAGCGTTCTTGGGGCCTGCCGATCCCGGCGTTCCTGCGCCCCGATGGCAGCGCGTTCATGACGGCTGCAAGCATCCGCGCGGTCGCCGCGGTCTTCGCGCAGAAGGGCAGCGACGCCTGGTTCCAGCTCTCGGCCCAGGAGCTCCTGGCAGCCTACGACGCCGCGAAGGATGTCGATGCGCCGG
>JAGWXC010000282.1 GCA_018970045.1 Planctomycetota bacterium
CCGTCCTCCACAGCACGATGATCATGCCCGCAGCAAGGAAGAGGGCTCCTGGGATGACCGACTGCGTCCATTCGGCGCTGCGCACGGCCATCGCCACGCCACCATCGCCGAGGGCGGGGTGCGCGAACCATCGCGCGAGCGCAGCAGGATCAAGCACGATTCCGATGGTCGCTGCCGCCACGAGCAGTGCGATCGAGAGGCCGATCACCAGCATGCTGGTCGAAAGACGCCGTGCAGCGCGGTCCATCGAGGCGGCTCCTGGGCCGTCCGCGCGCGTCTCGTGCTGCTCGACTGTCCGCTTCACCCCCGCATGATCCCGGCTCGACGGCTTCCGCTTCATCGCTGGACCTCCGTTGAAGGCCGTGCCGCGATGATGGGCTCATCCATGGCACCAGCCTCGGTCCCGACCTCGATCGCGACGATGGGGGCCGCGCGTTCGTGCCCATGGCGCGGGATCCTGAGCATGAGCGGGATGGCTGCGAACCGGAGCGCGGCTGACGTGCCGAAGACCCACCAGTAGGCCACGACGCCGCCACCAAGGGCATCGATCGCGGCCGCTCCCACGAACGATCCGATGACCGTGACGATCGCGTTGAAGAAGTAGTACGCCGCGTACATGGCGGTGCGCTCCTCCTCGCGGATGTGCTCGAGCAACAGGAGGAAGAGCGCCATCTCGTAGGCGGCCCAGCCGGCGCCGCTCACGAGCTGCATGGCGTAGATCCACGCCGGTGCGGTGGACACGATCCACAGCCCGCTCGCTGCGGCGACGATGACGGCACCGGCCATGAGCAGGCGTCGGGCGCCCCACGAGCCAGCCAGCCGGCCCACCAGCGGCAGCGCCAGGCTCTTGGCCGCAAAGAGCGTGACGACCGAGATCGTGAACTGGTCCTTGTCCATCTCGAGTCCGCGGAGCATGTACGGCGTGACGAAGGGGCTGGAGACCTGGACCGCCAGCATGAAGACGAGCAGTGCGGCCACCACGCGGCCTTCGGGCGCGCCACGGATGCGGCGAAGGAACTCGATCGGGCTCACGCGCCGCGCAGGGGGCAGGTGCCTTGGCTCGGACTGCGCGACGAGCGCCGGCGTGCTCAGGGCACGGCTGAGGCTGGCGGCCATGAAGAGCAGGGCGAACGAAGCCAGTTCGAGCGGCGTGTGCTCGAAGCGCGAGATGAGCACGCCGCCGAGGAGGAGCCCTGCGAGCAGCGCGATCTGGCAGATCCTGCTGCGTCTGCTGAAGTACGCCGCGCGGATGCGCGCAGGGAAGAGCGCGCCGACCCACGCGTTCCACGCCGGGGCGGCACCGAGGTTGACGGTCCAGTAGATCGAGGCGCACGCGTAGACCAAGAGCAGCGGCACCGAGCCCGCCATCGCGGCGATCGCCATCGGGATGAAGCACAGCGCCTGGATCGTGGCGCAGAGCAGGATCCACTTGCGCGGTGAACCGATCCGCTCGACCCCCGCGGGGGTGAGCAGCTGCACCGTCGCGCCCACGAGGAACGGGATGGTGTAGACGAGGCCGCCGTGGACCTGCGCCGCACCGGCCGCAAGGGCGAAGGCTGGGATGAAGGTCTCGCCCACGCCGACCATGAAGGCGTGCGTGATGCCGTCCTCCGTGCAGGCACGGAGATCATTGCGCAGGGTCAGGTGGCTCGCACGCCGGTCGGCGCTCATGGGTCGGCCGGTCCCCAAACGAAGAACGGCCAGCGCAAGGCTAGCCGTTCGGGGGATCGAGGTTGGGTCGATGGGTCAGGGCGCGCCGCTGACGGTCGCGGTGCGGAACCCGACGAGCTGGTTGTAGCCGATGCGCGGGCTCAGCATGACGTACCGACGACGGTCGTTGGTTTCGGCCGAGGCCTGCGGGGCATCAGCCGCCTTGGCCGGCGCGGCCGAGCGAGCCGGCACGACGGGGGCGAAGGAGTAGCCACCGAGTGCGCGGTGCACGAAGTCGGGCGCGTTGACGATGAACATGCCTTCGTAGAACTGGATCTTGCAGGGGCCGCCTTCGCCGTCTTCCCACGCCACGGGCTCGACGAAGGTGACGATCATTTCCTTGAGCTTGTCGGCCTTTTCGTCGTCGGTCAGTTCTTCGGGATCTTCGCCCTTGCCGCCGAAGACGCCGCCACCGCCGCCGCCACCACCGCCGCCCTGGCCGCCACCGCCACCACCCATGCCGCCGCCGCCACCGCCGCCACCACCG
>JAGWXC010000283.1 GCA_018970045.1 Planctomycetota bacterium
TCGGGCTGAAGTCGTCGATGTTGAACGCGTATGGATAGACGCAGCCGTCCCAGCCCACCACGTCGAGCGGGTGATACTCGTAGGTGTAGCTGTGCACCCAGCCGCGACTCTTGATGCGCACCTCGAACTCGCCACGCTCGTCGAAGGTCATGGGGAGCTGCGGCAGCCGCAGGTCGCGCTCGCAGTAGGGGGCATGTTCGAGGAACTGCGCGCTCTTCTTGCTCAGGTAGCGCGGCGGCGGCAGGATCAGGCTGCCGTTCACGGCCTCCATGAAGATGAACTTGTTCGCCGGCTCATCGGCCTTGGGCTTGTCGAACGCCAGTCGATAGATCGTGCCCTTCGGAATGACCAGGTAGTCCTTCGGTCCGAACGGGATCGCACCGAACATGGTGTAGAGCGTGCCGCGCCCGTGGTGCACGAAGAGGCAGTCGTCGAAGACGCTCTTGTAGTGGTAGTCCATGCCATCGGCGGGCACGCAGACGCCCATCTCGACATCGGCGTTGCCGTAGAGGATCACGCGGCCGGTGATCGGATCGCCCTGGGGCTGCATGGGGCTGCTGCGCGTGTGGCGCATGCGCATGACGTTCTGTTCGACGTATTCCGGCTGCGCGTCGTAGAGGGGTTCCCAGCCGCACACCTGCGTCGGCGCGTTGATGTGGTAGAGCGTGCTGGTCGGGCCGGTGAAGCCCTCGGTCCCGAAGACTTCTTCGCTGTACAGGCGGCCGTTGGGGGCGCGGAACTGGATGTGGCGCTTGCCGGGCAGCTTGCCCATCGTGGTGTAGTAGGCCATGGGGATCCTCTGGACCGCAAGTGTAGCCGTCGGCGGTTCGCGACCGTAGCCTCGGTACTCCATGGCACCTCGCGTCGAACCCTGCATCATCGCCGATCGATCGACCTGGCTGGTCATCGGCAAGCCCGCCGGATGGCACTCGGTCGAGCAGATCCGCGGCGGCGAGCGCACGGTCGAGGCATGGCTGCGCTCGGCCGTTCCCGAGCAAGCGTCGCTCATGGGTGCAGGCCTCGTGCACCGGCTTGATGAGGGCACCAGCGGCTGCCTGCTCGCGGCACGGACGGAACCTGCGCTCGCGGAACTCCGATCGGCATTCTCCGGTGAGCCGTCGGTGCATGCGGTCGAGAAGCGCTATCGCGCGTGGGTCGCTGCGGGCGCGCGTGAGCGGGGGCAGTTCGCCCTGCACTTCTCGGGGCGCCATCGCGGCTCATCCAAAGTCAGCGTGCATGAGCGTGGCGAAGCCTCCTCGCTCGGCATCTGCCGCTGGTCAGTGCTCTCGCGCGGGCCGTTGCACGACCTGGTCGAGATCGAACTCGTCGGGCCGGGTCGCCGCCACCAGATCAGAGCCGGTTTCGCGTGGCTGGGCTTCCCGCTGGCGAGCGATGTGACCTATCGCGGCGCGGCCCGTGCGGACTTCGAGCACGCAGCACTGCACGCGCATGCCGTCATCATCGACGGCGACGAGGTCGTGGATCCAGATCCGCGCTTCGATGCCTGACCCGCGCGGAGCTCGCCTGGCGGGAGCGATCCCGCAGCCGTCGCGCGGTCCCGCGCGCTCGGCCTGCATCACAGGTTGCCGCGGCGTTCCTGCTCGATCTCCAGCGCCTCGAAGAGTGCCTTGAAGTTGCCCTTGCCGAAGCTCTGCGAGCCGCGACGGCAGATGATCTCGAAGAAGAGCGTGGGCCGGTCCTGCAGCGGCTTGGTGAAGAGCTGCAGCAGGTAGCCCTCGTCGTCGGCGTCGACCAGGATGCCCAGGTCCTTGACCTTCTGGTGGTCTTCCTTCACCACCTCGTGGCCGTGCTGGCGCAGCATCGTGTCGACGCGGTTCCAGACGCTCTCGTAGTAGGCATCGGGCAGCGCCAGGAAGTCGACGCCGCGGCGGCGGAGTTCGGCCACGCTGTGCAGCTCGTCATCGGTGCGCAGCGCCAGATGCTGCACGCCGGCGGCCATGCCGTGCCACTCCAGGTACTCCTGGATCTGGCTCTTCTTCTTGCCGGCGGCGGGCTCGTTGATCGGCATCTTGATGAGATGGTTGCCGCTGGCCATCACCTTGCTCATGAGCGCGGAGTACTCGGTCGAGATGTCCTTGTCGTCGAAGTGCTTGAACATCTTGAAGCCAAGCACATCCTCGTACCACTTCACCCAGTGGTTCATCCTGCCTTCCTCGACGTTGCCCAC
>JAGWXC010000284.1 GCA_018970045.1 Planctomycetota bacterium
GGCATCCACATGGTCAGCAGCCAGCCGCAGTTGGTGAACTGCTCGTTCGGTGGCAACACGTGCAACGAGCAGGGTGGCGGCCTGTCGTGGGATCCTGTCGACAACGGCTCGCTGCTCACCCTCACGGGCTGCACGATCTCGGGGAACACCGCCTTGACGTTTGGTGGTGGTCTCTACGTCTATCCATCAGGCACGGCTACCGAGACACAGTTGGTGTCGACCACCATCTGCAGCAACTCGCCACGCAACGTCAGCGGTCCCTACCAAGCCGACTCGGCCAGCCAGGTCTGCGACTGCCGCGCTGACCTCAGTGGCGATGGCGTCGTCAACGGCATCGACCTGGCCTTCGTCCTGAGCAACTGGGGCACGCCCGGCGGAACGTCAGACATCACCGGCGACGGCACCGTCAACGGCGCCGACCTCGGCATCATCCTCGCCGCCTGGGGTAACTGCCCGAGCAACTGAGCACGATGAGCCGACCACACACCCTCTACCGCACAACCATGCGGTAGAGGTTTCCATCGGCACCGGCGGCCCACAGCGTGCCATCGGCGGTCCAGCACAGGTCAAACACTTGGGCGGCCAGCGGCGTCAGGGCCTCGCGCATCGACTCCGTCTCCCACACGCGCACCGTGCCATCATTCGAGGCGCTGGCGAGCCGGCTGCCATCCTCGATCCACGCCAAGGCCGTGATCGGCGAGCGATGCCCCGGGCACCGATGCAGCACGCGCAGGGTCGCAGCATCGAGCACGGCCACCTCGGCGCCCTGATCCATGCTGCCGATGGCGATCAGGGTGCCATCCGGCGAGCGTGCGCCCCGCATGGGATGCTCGATCTCGAAGGGCGCGGGTGATTCGCCACCGGCCGCCAAGTCCAGCAGGGTCGTCGATCCGTGCGACCCTCGGAAGATGATCGCACGGCCATGATGGGCATCGATGAGCGCAGCCCGTGAACCGCGCCATGATCCCTCGGTCCGGTGGACTGGGGCTGGCTCACCGCAGCGCAGGATCCACTGCACGCCATCGGTCCAGAGCACCGCCGTCCATCCATCCTGCATCGACAGATCGGCCACGCGCACGTCGCCATCACGCTGCTCGAGGTCAACGCGGGCACCATCGGGCATGATCCAGTGCACCCGAGCATCTCGAGCCACGCCGAGCATGCCATTGGCCGTCCGCGCCACGACCTGCGCCGAATTCGCTACCTCCGTGGCGAGCGGCTCGCGGGCCGACACCTCAACGACCTTGCCCGACATCGTCGACGCGAGCACGCGATCGCTCCCCATCGGCACCACGCTGCGCACGGCTGCCTGGTCCACCGACAGCCGGGACACGCGGAGCTGGCCATCCATCGGGAATCGCTGCACGACGGCGCGAAGGCACCCCGTGGCGATGCTCGTGCCCATCGGCTCGGGCGCGATCGACCAGACCTGCGAGTACGCGCCTGCGATCAGCGCCTCGAGCGTGGCATCGTCGACCCTCAGCCGCTCGATGACTTCGGTCCAGCCCCCCACCAGCAGACTGCGGCCATCAGGCGTGAAGCACGCCGCGCGGGCGCCGTTGCGACCGCTCGTGCTCACCCACCGCGTCGCACCATCGAGCGACGAGAGCAAGGCGACCGACTGGCCGCCGACCGCCGCCACCATCGATCCATCGGGCGAGAAGCATGTGCCGATGACCTCGGGCGCCCCCGGCACGCGCACGGTCCAACGCACGCTGCCCTGTCGGTCCATCACGCTCACGTGACCCGCCATGTCACCGAGCGCCACGAGCGATCCGTCGGGTGAGATCGACAGCTCTCGCGCCACGTCAGGAAGCTTGGGCGAGAGCCGCGCTGACTCAGCCAGCGTGATGCAGTCCAGCTCCTGCACGTACTCCTCGCGCAGCACGAACACGCTGCGCCGATCGGGCAGCGGCGCCAGGTCGTGCGCGCCATCGATCGCGAGCCGGGCGCGCTCCGCACCCGCGGCGTCGTAGGAAACCACGGCGGTGGTGTGCAGCACCCCCACGGCACCGCCATCAGCTGAGCCCGCCACGCGCCAGGCCACGCCATCAGGCGTGGCAGCATGCCAGCGTTCGCGGCCGGTGGTTGGATCCATGCACTGGAACCCTGAACTCGAAGCCGCCAACACGCGGCCATCGGGGGTCCAGTCCAGGCCATACACCTGACCGGGCGCCGGCGTGGTCC
>JAGWXC010000285.1 GCA_018970045.1 Planctomycetota bacterium
CCATTGATGCACACGCACCGCATCGAAGGTGTCGAACATGTCATCGGGATTGGCGAGCACCGGCGCTGCGGCCAGCCACCGCTCGGTGTGCGACTGGCCGGAATGGTCGAGGGCGTGGCCACGATCATGGTCCCAGCGCAGCGAGAGTCCCCACGGAAGCAGCGGGAAATCAAGCTCTGCCGGCATGAGTGCCGGCTCGAAACGCTCGGCGATCGCCGAGGTCGACGTGCCATCGCTCTCGATGATCCAATCGATCGCGACAGCGGGTTCGGGGCCGGCGCACACCAACCGCTCCGTGGTGGCTCGCACCCGCCACGCCATGCCTGCTGGACAGGTCCACCCGGGCTCGATGGGTGCCGCTGGACCGGCGACACCCATCGGCCAGACCCAGCTCGCGCACCGCTCGGCATCAGCCGCGCCGTACGTGTACGACATCGAGCTGGCCATGTCCTGGTTGGCGCATCCGTGCGCCAGATCCTGGACGATGAAGGCCGGAAGCAGTGCCGATTCGACGGACAGCTTGCGGGCGACCAGACGTGCGCCATCGCGCTCCTCATGTGCGCGCTGGAGCATGTCGCGGAGCCGCTCGGCGGCGATGGACGTGGCGTTCGATTCACCACCGAGCGCCGCGAGACACAGCACGGGAAGCAGCGGTGCCATGTCACTGGACCGACAGGTTGATGACGGCCATGCTCGACCAGCTCGTCGAGCCGTTGCCCTCGACGCTGCCCGCTCCGCCTGCAACGGCCTGACCAGCAGCGCGTGCCACATACGGCCGATTGGTGAAGGCACAGTAGAACCGGTCAGGCCGAACCGTCACCGAGGCCGAGCCACTGTGCGAACCTTGACCCTCGGTGGACCAACTTGAGCTGGCGCTGAGGCTGCCCTCGACGGAATCGGTCAGGACATCGACCAGAGGGCCGAAGTTGCCCGCGACCTCGAAATCCTGCGTGGACTCGCTGTAGCCGACGGACCCCGCAATCACCAGACTCTCGATCGATGCATTGGCGGCGCCGAGCGAACTGCACGTTCCTGACGTGGCGGCACTGGCAAATGCGGAGCAACCCCGGCGCGCCGCTGTGCTGGCGCTGATGTGCAGTGTGGCGCCGCCTGTGGCCGCAAGGCTCAGCAGCCGAGGGCAAGCGGGAAACCCCCCTGACCAGAGTTCGCGGCGTGAGGAGACGTAGTGCGCCAGGCTGTAGCGAGAGAAACTTCCTGCCGCCCACATGTTGCTGCGCCCGCGCACGCTGATGCTGGCCATGGCCATCTCGGGCTGCGCCGTGGCGCGCATGGATGAATTCCACGTCACGAGGCCCTCGTGCAGACTTCGGTCCTCGGCGAACGGATGAGGCGGTTCGAGGCGTGGGGATGGGGAGTTGGTGACCCACTGGCCGGTTCCGCACCCGCACGGGCCGGTGCCTTCGCCGGAGGAGCCCCCGCTGGAGCTGCCATCGCACGGTAGCTCCATGAGTGGAGGGCAGGGTGTGTAGCCGCTCGTGGCCAGCACGATGGAGGAGGTCGGGACGATCGACAGCAGGCAGCCGGCGGCTGCGCGAAGGCGTGAAGGCATGACTGGTTCCCCGGAAGCGTGGCGATGGCGGGCCCGATGCCCACCGACCACGACACCCTACGACACGCCACGCCGAGGGCCGCGAAACCCGCAGCGAATTCGGTGCAGGAATCGAACACCCCGGGACGGATTCGAACCGTCGACCTGCGGCTTAGAAGGCCGCTGCTCTATCCAACTGAGCTACCGGGGCCTGTGCGCACTGTAATCGCAGGTGACGATCACTCGGCAGGGCACTCCGTCGCCGGCGAAGGATCATCGTTGCCGTCTCGAGGCGGCGCCGGCAGATCGCGGGCCATCCATGACCTGGTTGCGGCGATGGCGATGTTGCGCAGCCAACGGTCGCGATGGGCCGACGACGCCCCCAGGTGCGGCGCCCCGCGCACCGCGCGCAGGGGGAGCGGAACATCCCGCGGCAGGCGAGCCGCACCGGCCCGAAGTTCGCGACGGCCGCACTCGATCAGCCCCCAGCCGGTTGGCACTTCCCAGGGGCGAACCATGCCGCGGGGGCAGAAGAGCACGCAGCGATCCGCGAGTCGGTAGCGGGGAAGCAAGCCGAACTTCGTCTCGCCGTAGAGCGCTTCTTCCGTGCGTCGGAGGTCAGCGAGCGCCGTGCGG
>JAGWXC010000286.1 GCA_018970045.1 Planctomycetota bacterium
GCGACGGCAGCACGCCGCCATGCGCTCCAGCAGCGGCTCGGCGAGCGACTCGAGCAACGCCCGATCGATTTCGAGCTCCCACGCACCGTGCGCGTGCTCGATGCGCTCGGTGACACGCTCAGCCGTCGAGAGCGCACACTTGGCTCGTTCCGCGGCGGCGCGCAGCAGTTCCATGCCGTGCGGCGTGGCCGGAGCGCCGAGCCATGCCTCGTAGCGCGGAAGGGCCTCATTCACGATGGCCGCATCCACATCATCGCCGCCAAGCGCGGTGTCGCCCGCCGTGGCGAGCACCTGCAAGAACTCGCCATCCAAGCCGGTGCCTTCGCCGGGGATCACCGACAGAATGCTGAGGTCGAAGGTTCCGCCGCCCAGGTCAAAGACCGCCACGGTCTCGGCGGCGCGGTGGCCCCGACCGATCCCATAGGCGAGGGCCGCGGCGGTGGGTTCATTCACGATGCGCACGGCCTCGAGCCCGGCGAGTCGCGCCGCATCACGCGTGGCCTGGCGCTGACCATCATCGAAGTAGGCCGGCACCGTGATCACGGCGCGTCGAACAGGGACACCGAGTTCCTCCGACGCGATCCGCGCCAGTTCGCGCAGCACGTGCGCCGAGAGCTCCTGCGGCAACAACGTGCGCTCGGCAAGGCCAACCGCCGCAAGCCCACGTGGACCATCGACCACGCGCAGCCCATGCGGCGCGCCGGCATCGCGGACCTCGGCTGCGGAGCGACCGATGAGCCGCTTCACGCTCGCCGCCGTCGTATGCGGGTGCTGGGCGCGCTCGGCCTTCGCCCGCTCGCCGACCACCACCCCGGAAGCATCGACCCGGATCACGCTGGGCACCAAGCCGCGACCGGGCCCGAGAACGCGCGGGCCGCGCGCATCGGCAAACGCGACGAGCGAGTTCGTGGTGCCAAGATCAATGCCGACGATCGGGTCTTGCATGGAGGGTTGAGTCTAGGGCGGACCCCGACGCACCGCGGTGTGCCTGGTGCGACGCCGATGCGGTCGCCGCGTGGCGTGACGCGACTCCAACCGTGCTGCCCCCCGGAGCTCGTTCCTCCCCGCGCTCGCCCCCGGAGATCGTTCCTCCCCGCGCTCGCCCCCCGGAGCTCGCCCCGCCTGTGCTAGCCCACGAGCGCTGCCGTTCGTTCGCGCAGGCGGCGCAGGCCACGGACCCGAAGGTTGGTGACCTCATGCTCCGATGCGCCGATCGCGCACGCGGCTTCCCGGTAGGTCATCCCTTGGCAGACGAGCATGCGGAAGACCTCGAGCTCGCGAGGGTCGACGGCGCTGAGTGCCTGCGCCAGCGACTCGCGCTGCACCTCGATGCCCGCCAGGCACGCGTGCACGGCCTCGATCGGCCCTTCAGGGGACCCGTGTGTCGCGGCATGCGCCTCGAGTCGGACCAGCCGGCGCTGCTCGATCCGGATGCGCCGACGGACCGCGCGATTGGCCGCCCGCCAGAGGTAGCGATCCGTGAGCCGGTCGGGATCCCCGAACCCGATGCGGGCAAGTTTCAGGAACAGGTCCTGCACGACATCCTCGACCACGGCGCTGGGGTACAGCCGTGACAAGCTGCTGACGAGACGGTCGCGGTGATGCTCATACGCCCCGGCCACCGCGTGCCACCGAATGGACTGCTCCATGGGCACGCTCCTTGATGTGCAACACGCGTTGCATGGCCACCCTAGCCCAACGACGGGGTTCACCAAGAAAACCGCACAAAGTTCGTTCAGGTTGCGCGTGCCGAATCCAACACGATCTCTACCGAAATCCCCGCGGGAACCCTTGACACTCCCCCGCAACCTCTCAGTCGCGCGTCTGGTCGAAGCGCTGCCCCGCCTTGGGCAACTCATCGAGCGTGCCCTCGAGCCGTCGCGCGGCGATCGACATCAACGCGGAGCGCAGCTTCGCGATCGCCTGGTCATCCGCCTGCACCCGCACGCGGTGCTCGTCTGGCCGCCCCGTCACGATCACGACGTACGCACGGTCCTCGGTCACGCTCTCCTGCTTGGCCGCAAGCGCAGCCCAATCGATCGCCGCAAGTTCCGCCGACAGCGTCGTGCAGTCCTCGGCCGGCAGCGTCATGCCCCAGGTCGTCCGACGATCGAATGCATCGATGCCGCCACCCCACCCGAACGCCCCACGATCAAGCCTCACGAACTC
>JAGWXC010000048.1 GCA_018970045.1 Planctomycetota bacterium
GGATCGCTCCGCCGCAGGGGAAGCTCTCGAACACGCTCGGCAGGGCCACGATGTAGTACGTGCCGGGGGCCACGCACACCGATCCTGCGCCGGGGCAGGCGCCGACGGTGGGATCACCCACGATGCCGCCGCAAGCAGTGTCAACCACGGCCGCGAAGCACGGGATGTTGGAGTAGATCTCGAGGCTGATCTCGGTCGCCTCGGTCACGGTGAGCTCGTACCAGTCGGTATCGCGCGTGCCGCCGCTGGCCCAGAAGGTGCCGCCGATTTCGGCGCCAAGGGTGGCGGGGTCGTAGGCGCCGCCATTGCAGCCGCCGTTGAGGTCTTCGCCGCAGGTCGCTTCGGACTCAGTGCTCGTTCCCGCCGGGATCGTGCAGTCGGTCGTGCCGCAGTCACCGCCGTCGTTGCCGAACTGCTCGCAGTTCAGGAAGATGGCGATGCCGTTGTAGGTGTAGGTGCCGTCGTCGCAGAAGCCGTCGCCAACCCAGGTCTCGGGGCAGCAGTTGCCGTTGCAGTCGGCGATTTCGCCGGCCGGACATTGGGCCATGGCGGTGCTCGCCGAGGCCAGCAGGGTCGCCGTGGTGGCGAGCATGCCGAAAGTGAAGCGCTTCATCGTTCTGGTCTCCTCAGAATTCAGGTTGAACCGACTGGAATCGATCGAAACAGGTGTGCACACTGTGTCGCCCCCGCACGACGGGAACGGAGCCGCCACCGCACGACGGGAACGGAGCCGCCACCGCACGGTGGAACGGATGCCTCACCATAACTCAACTTTGGCACGATCCAAACGCGAACCCTGAATGGGTGTGAGAATCGAACGGCCACCATGCGACGTCGAATCGGCTAGCCTTCCGCGCCTCTGAACCCAAACCAAGGAACTCCGCATGCTTTCAAAGGCTCCTGAATTCACCCTGCCCGAAGCCCCCGGCAAGACGATTTCCAGCGACTTCGCGTCGCAGGCTGGCCCGACCGTCATCCTGTTCTTCCCGCTCGCCTTCAGCGGCGTGTGCACGAATGCCTGCGCCGCCTTCCGCGACCAATGGTCCGACTGGCAGGGGTTGGGCGCCCGGGTGATCGGCATCTCGATCGACAGCCCATTCGCCGTGGCCAAGTGGCGTGAACTCGAGCGCATGCCGTTCCCGGTGCTCTCGGACTTCAACAAGGAAACGTGCCAGGCGTACGGGGCGTTCCATGATGACTTGATGGGCCTGAAGGGCGTGGCCAAGCGGGCTGCGTTCGTCGTCCGCAAGGACGGCTCGGTCGCCTACCAGTGGGTGAGCGACAACCCGGGCGTGCAGGTCGACTTTGATGCGATCAAGGCCGCCGTGGCGAACTGCCGCTGAGATCTCGCTCACCCTCGACGATCACGCCGACCCACGGCCGCGGTACGGCCAACGGACTTCTGAACCCAGACGCAACCGGCTGAGCGCCGCCGCATCAACGCTCTTGGTTGCGCGTCAGAAGCCCTGACCTTCGACCACGGTGTAGTTGCACGAGCCCACGGGCGAGTCGCCGACGCTGACGCCCTTGATGACCGCGTTGAGGGTCGGCGCGAAGATCAGATGCAGCGTCTGGTCGCCGGATGAACTCACGTTCGGCAGATCCTCAAGCTTGGTGATCGGCTTGGTGGCGTCAAGGCGGACGCGAACCTTGTCCTTCTGCTGCCAGAAGAACCCGATCGGCTGGAACGTGCGGCCGTTGGCATCGACCAGCACGAGGGGCTTGTCCTTGAACTGGCGCTTCAGCTCGTGCAGGTCGACCGCGGCCTTGCCGCGCGTGACGTTGAGGCGGATGATGGCCGTGCCATCGGGCGCAAAGAACCCCTTGATGGCTCCGCTCTTGGCGGCGGTGGAGAAGCCACCCTTGGGGAACTCATAGTCGCCCTGCTTCAGGAAGTTGGACTTCTTGCCCTCAAACGCGACGAACGTACCGATGTTGTTGAGGTTGAGCTGGAGCGGGCTGATCGAATTCACGTTGTCGATGCCCTCGGCGCCTTCGGGAACCTCGCGCGCGCTGGAGAAGTCGATCGGAGCAGCGGAAGCAGCAGAACCACCCTCGACCTCGAGGACCGAAGCCATGGACTTGCCCTGCGGTTCTGGCAAACGAAGGCGCAGCCCCTTCAGGAAGACGTAGTCCGGGACCTGGCCTGCAAAGACGGCAGCCGGGAAGACCAGGACGACCTTGGCGGTCTGCGTTCCGGGGGCGCTCGTCACGTAGTTCGCCGTGTCGTCGAACGGGAAGAGCTCGCGACCCGCCTGGGCGCCATCTTGGGTCCACTGAAGCGGGAACGCCACGGCGCGGTTCTTGGTCGACAGCAGGCGGGCCTGCGCGCCCGTCATGATGAACTGCTCCCCGCCGTCATAGGTAGTCGAGTTGAACGTGACGCCAACCGCGTAGGCACCGGGCTGGCCATCCGCCGCACTGTACTTGTCATCGAACCAGAAACCATCGAGCGTGATGCCGGATGGCGCCACTGCGGTCCGGCCAACACCTGCGCTCCAGGTATCGCGATGCAGGCCGAAGGCCACGTCGGTCAAGCTGGGTTGAAGCTTGGCGAGTCCAAGCGCGCTGAACGGGCGGAAGGCGCCCATGCCGCCCCGGCCACCGAGCGTGTTGTAGACCGTTTCCGTGACCTTCATGGGGTCGGGGAGCGGTGCCATGGTGTTCATGCGATTGGGCTGCGCGCTGTTCGCTTGATCGCGGACGAAGCCGCGGAAGCCAAGCACTTCGTTGGTGCTCTGGACGAAGCCGCACGCGATGCCCGCCATGCCGATGCAGAGGACGCCGGCCGCCAGACCGAAGACCGCGCCGCCAAGCTTGTCGAGCAGCGGGTGGAACCGCATGTTCGCTGGCACGAAGCGCTCGCTGATCACGCGCGCAAGCAGCAGGTAGATGATGAACTGTCCGCCGAGCGAAAGCCCCCACGCGTAGTTGTCGAAGAACCCACCGCGCAGCATCAGGTGGGCACCCGGTTCCCACAGGGCGAGTGCCAACGCCCCGGCGCACAGCGTGCAGAGGCAGAACTGGACGCTGCTGAAGAAGCCCTGCGCGGACCACCAGTAGGCGATCAGTGCGATGAGGGCCCAGAGAATGATCGAGAAGAGATCCATGGTCGTACCTCAGGCCTTCGGTGCGGGCTTGGCCGGTGCGGGTGATGCGGGCTTGGCGCCTCCGGCGGGTGCAGCGGCGGGCTTGGCCGCCCCGGCCGCCGCAGCGGCTGGCTTGGCCCCTCCGGCCGCGGGGGCGGCCGGCTTGGCAGGTGCGAACGCACGCGCCACATCTTCGATCGTGGTCCTTCCATCGCGCACGGCCAGGAGTGCCGCCTCCTGCATGAGCATCATCCGCAGGTTGCGGCGAGCGTGCTGGTAGGCGCCGGCGATGTCGTCCCGCGAGAGCAGCTTGCGGGCGTCATCGTCGAGTGGCATCACTTCGTGGATGCCGGTCAGGCCGAAGTACCCGGAGCCGCGGCAGACTTCGCAGGCTTCTTCACGGCCGTTCTTCGCGAGCACCTTGCCGCTGGCACGCGCGAGTTCGATGGTCTTCCCAGCGGGCAGGCCAAGGCGCTTGGCCTGATCGGCCGAGCAGGGGCCCATGATCTTGCACGCGGGGCAGGGAACACGCAGGAGCCGCTGGGCCACGACGGCCTTGACGCCGCGGGCTGCATCGCCCGCGCTGCCGACGGCCTTGATCCACTGGGCCAGGGCCAGCTGCACACCATCGACCGGCAGGCCGACATACGTGAGCACCTGGTTGCCCGCAGCATCGCTGATCACCTTGGCGGTGCCCGGGTCGTTGACGTCCGACGCGAAGACGACGTCGGGGCCGCGACGGATGATCGATCGGAGCGTGGTCGCGAAGTCGGACTGCGCCCCCGCGTCGAACTGCAACTGGTCCACGCCATCGAGGCGCAGGTCCACGCTGCGCTCGAGCGTCTTCACGCTGCTGGTGAAGGCATCGTGTCGCGAGAGCATGGCGTAGGCCATGGTGGTCAGGCCGAAGCCCGACGGGGCGCACAGCAGGATGATGCCCTCGCGCCCGGGGAGGTCGCGCGTGGGCTCGAGCAGCGCCAGGTGCTGCTTGGTGAGGCCGAGGTCGGCGAAGTCACGCTTGAGCTGCTCGTCGCGGTTGAAGTCGATGCGCATCGACTGGCCCGCGGTCGATCCCATGGTGGTGACCGTGAGTTCCTTCGATCCGAGGCTGGTCTGCACGCTGACCTTGCCCACCTGGCGACGACGACGTTCGTTGACATCGAGGCCCGCATGCTTCTTGATGTAGTCCATCACCTTGCCGCCGAGTTCGGCGGTCAGTGCATCGCGCTTGGTGACGATCGCATCGACGACGTCGACGACACCGACGCTGCCTTGGAGCGACTGGACCTGCGTGCGGCTGGCGCGTGCGGCAATGGCCTCGCCGATCACGCGCTCGGTCGCCTGGTGCACCTCGAGCATGGGGTCATCCTTGCCGGGGACCTTCGCCTTCTCGCCGCGACCGACGAGGAACACCAGGTTTGCGGCCGCCGCGTTCTTCTGCGCCTTGCGCTCCTCGGCCTTATCCTTGAGCTTCGAGAGCATCGAGAGCTTGAACTGCTTGCCCGGCGGGACCTGCTTGTCGCGCCACTTCCAGTAGCCGACGAGGATCCCTGCCTCGAGCAGCAGCGTGACGAGCCAACCTGCGAAGGGGACCAGCAAGCCGACCGCGACGGCGACGATGCCGCCCGCGAGGAGGGCCGGGTTGATCCAGCCGTAGCCACCCTTGTTGAGGTTGTAGGCGGTGGCGTCCTTCTCGAGCTTGGACGAGATCAACCACGCATACGGCGCGTAGGCGGCGAGCGTGAGCACGGGCGTGACGGGGTTCAGCAGGATCGCCGCGTCGCCGACGGCCAGGAGGGCAGTGGTCATGGTGGTCAGGCTCATCGTGGGTCGCTCATCGTGGATGCCGGGAACGGCTCAGCGGATGCCCTTGAGGCGCATCTTGAGTTCCTCGGGCTTGGGGGTCGCCTGCATCGCGACGTTCTGGTGGACGTATTCCTTCTCGACCAGACCCACGAGGCTGCTCGTGAAGTCGAGCATGCCTTCGTGGTGGCTGTTCTTGATGATTTCGAGCAACTCGCCCTCACGACCCTCGAGGATGTACTTCTGAACGCCGGGGGTGTTGATCAGGATCTCGATCGCCGGGATGCGGCCGATGTTGGCGTGGAGCGTGGGCAGGAGCTTCTGGTAGATGATGGCCCGCAGGTTGTAGGCCATGAGCTTGCGGATCTGCTCGCGCTCCTGCTCGGGGAACAGGTCGTAGATGCGGCCGAAGGTCTGCCACGCGCTGGAGGCGTGGATCGTCCCGAACACGAGGTGGCCGGTCTCGGCTGCACGGATGGCCGCTTCGAAGGTCTCGTAGTCGCGCATTTCGCCCACGAGCACGACGTCGGGATTCTCGCGGACGAGCGCCCGGAGCGCATCGTTGAAGTTCGTGCAGTCGATGCCGATCTCGCGCTGGTTGATCGTGGCCTTCTTGTCCTCGAAGATGTACTCGATCGGGTCCTCGATCGTGATGATGTGCACCTTCTTGCGCTCGTTCACGTAGTCGAGCATGCTGGCGATGCTGGTGCTCTTGCCCGAACCGGTCACGCCGCTGAAGAGGATCAGCCCCTGCGCGGCCATGGCGACATCGCCGAGCGAGGGTGGCAGGAAGAGGTCCTCGAACTTCTTGATGTTGCTCGTGATGAGGCGCGCAGCCAGCGCAGGCTTGCCGCGGGCCATGAACATGTTCACGCGGAAACGGCGACCCTTCTCGAAGTCGTACGCGAAGTCGATCGACCCCATGCGCTCGAAGTGGTTGAGCTGGTTGGGGTCGAGGACATCCTTCGCGACCTGGAACATCAGGTCCTCGGTGCAGGGCGGGGTGGCCAGATCCTTGAGCGCGCCGCGATGGCGGATGCGCGGCGGCAGGCCGGTCTTCACGATCAGGTCACTGCCCTCCAGCTGGACGATGGACGCCATCCAGCTCAGCCAGGCCTTCTTGCCCTCGCCTGGCGTGGTGCCGCGGTTCTTGGTGTTGACGGGGACGAGGAGTTCGTTGCGCGAAATGGACACGGGATCGCTCCGGGGGTCGTGGGCCGCCTTGAGGCAGGTCGGAGAGGGTAACACAGGATTCGCACGGCGCCCTGTCGGAGTTGCGCTCTCGCAGCCACTCGGCCGATTGACAGGTCAGCCCGTGGTGGCGATATTCCGGCATGGAAGGCAAGATCATCCAGGACGGCATCACCTTCGACGATGTCCTTCTGATTCCCTGCGCGAGTTCCGTCACCCCTGACCGCGCCGACACGTCGACCCAACTCACACGCTCGATTCGGCTCAATATTCCGTTGGTCTCGGCGCCGATGGATACCGTGACCGAGGGCGCCATGGCACGCGCGCTTGCCCAGGAGGGCGGCATCGGCTTCATCCACAAGAACATGGCCATCGCGGCGCAGGCGCGCGAAGTCGCCAAGGTCAAGCGGAGCGAGAACGGCGTCATCACGGACCCCGTGACGCTCGGCGCTGGTGACACCGTCGAGCACGCGATGGCGCTCATGAAGGAGCAGGGCGTCAGCGGCTTCCCGGTCGTCGATGCCACCGGCAGGCCCGTGGGCATCGTCACGCGCCGCGACATGAAGTTCATCGCGGGCGCGCCCGGCGTCACCAAGGTCAGCGAGATCATGAGCTCAGCGCTCGTGACGGCGCGCCATGACGTGGGCCTCGAGGAAGCCGGTCGGCTCATGACGAAGGCGCGCGTCGAGAAACTGCTGCTGCTGCATGCGGATGGCCGCCTTGCCGGCCTGGTGACGATGCGCGACATCGACAACACCCGCCGGTATCCCAACGCCAGCCGCGATGCGCGCGGCCGCCTTCGCGTGGGGGCTGCCGTGGGCGTGAACCAGCTCGACCGCGTCGAGGCTCTCATGGCGGCCGGCGTGGACGTGATCGGCATCGACACCGCGCACGGCCACAGCGCCAACGTGATCGAGACGGTTCGTCAGGTCAAGAAGCGCTTCGACATCCCGGTCGTGGCGGGCAACGTGGGCACCGCCGATGCGACGAAGGCGCTCATCGATGCGGGTGCCGATGCGGTGAAAGTGGGCATCGGGCCCGGCTCAATCTGCACGACGCGCGTGGTGACCGGCGTGGGCATGCCGCAGATCACCGCCGTCATGAATGCGGTCTCCGCCGCTGCGGCGGCGGGCGTCCCGGTCATCGCCGACGGCGGAATCCGTCAATCCGGCGACATCGCCAAGGCGCTCGCCGCAGGAGCGCATTGCGTCATGCTCGGCGGCCTCTTCGCAGGGCTGGACGAGAGCCCGGGCGAACAGGTCCTGCACCGTGGCCGCCGCTTCAAGACCTATCGCGGCATGGGCAGCGAGGGTGCGATGGCTGCCGGCAGCGCGGATCGCTACGCGCAGGGCGGAAGCACCAAGTTCGTCCCGGAAGGCGTGGAGGGCATGGTGCCGTACCGCGGGCCGCTCTCCGAATTCGTCTTCCAGATGGTCGGCGGCCTGCGCTCGGCGATGGGCTACTGCGGATGCGCAAACTTGGACGAGTTCCGGCGCGATGCGCGGTTTGTGCGCATCTCGGCTGCGACGGTCGTCGAGAACCATCCTCACAGCATCCAGATCACTCGCGAGGCGCCGAACTATTCGCGCGGGGGCGTTGACGGCGGCTGAGCGAGTAGGATTGGTCCGGCGGCCTCTCGCCGCCAAGCGCCGGTGTGGCGGAACTGGCAGACGCGACGGATTCAAAATCCGTTTCCCCCTAAAGGAGTGCAGGTTCGATTCCTGTCACCGGCATCAGCGGCCCGGCCTCAGCGCCGGGCCGTTTTCATGCGTGGGGCTGCAGCCGCCGATCGGCTGCGCCTACCGTGTGCGCATGCGGATCCTGCTGCTGACGTGCCTCCTCCTCGCCGCGTGCAGCGACTCGATGCCGGCCGATCGCCCGGTGCTGCCGGCAACTCCCGCGCAGGCGGTCAAGTCGCGTGCGCCTGAACCGCCCACGCCGCTCTACGGCACCTGCGAGCAGAGCCAGGACGGCATCGGCAAGACCTTCATGGATCGCGAGATCGCCGAGGTGATGGGACACCAGGGCGCAGGCTGGCTCGAGCGACCGACCCGCGAACGGGAGGAACGCACCGACGTGCTCGTGCAGCTCCTGGGCGTCAAGGATGGTTCGACGGTCGCAGACATCGGCTGCGGCAGCGGCTACTTCTGCAGGCGCATCGCCGAGCGGGCACCGGGCGCGACGGTGCTGGGCGTGGACATCGAGCCCGAGATGCTCGAGATCCTGATGCAGACGGCGAAGGAGGAGGGGTTCGACTCCATCAAGCCGGTGCTCGGGGGCATCGATGACTGTGCGCTCGAGGAGTCCAGCGTGGATGTGGTGCTGATGGTCGATGCGTATCACGAATTCAGCGAGCCCTGGTCGATGCTCCAGTCGATCCGGCGCGCGCTGCGCCCGGGCGGCATGCTCGTGCTGGTGGAGTATCGCGAGGAGGACCCGATGGTCTTCATCAAGCCGCACCACAAGATGAGCGAGGCCCAGGCCCGCAAGGAACTCGAAGCGGCAGGATTCTGGTGGGCCGGCACGAGCGCCGCACTGCCGCAGCAGCACGTGATGTTCTTCACGCCCACGCTGGAACCCTGACCAAGGGGCCTTGACATCGAGTTCTGGCAACAGAGCTCTGACGGATCGGTCCTGAAGGCGAAACCCGGCGCGCGAAGCAGTGCCGAGATCCCTGCAGATCCGTGTCACGGCGGCTGGCACTGTTCGTTCAGGACAGTACCCTAACAAACACCGAACGAAGGCGCAAGCCAGCGCGCTTCTCAAGGCCTGTCATGCTCGCTCCCGAACTCCTCGAACGCCTCGCCCTGCTGCAGGATCCCTGGCAGCACCACGCTCCCACCTTGGCGGCGCCGTGGCTGTTGCCGTTGCACGGCGTGCACGAATGGGTGCTCGGTGGCCCCATTGACCAACCGCCCATGCAGGCGTTCCTCGACATGGTGGCGGCGGCGTGCGGTCGCCGCGCTGCGCTTGCCGACCATGCTTCGCACGGCAACGACACGTCGCGTGATCACCATGCTGCAGCATCGTGCGTGGCGTGGGTCGGCCATGCCGTCATGCCATCCGCGGTGATCATGCATCGGCGGGGCATGGACCTGCGACATCACGTGCAGGTTCCCGGAGCACGCACGCCCGCCGAGCGGCTCTGGGCTTTCGAAGAAGCGGCTCGCTCGGGTCGTTGCGTTGCCATCGTCGTCGATGCCAGTGGGTGGAACGCTGCCATGGTGCGTCGCGCCCAGCTCGCCAGTTCGTGGCATCCTGACCGTGCACCGATCCTTGCCTTGGCGTGGCGCCCGCAGCACGAGGCCACGGTGCGCAGTGTCTGCACCACACGCTGGCTGGTGCAGCCGGTGCACGATTCAACTGGTGCTCCGCCCTGTCCGGTGGATCCAACGCATCCTGCAGATCCAGCGTGGCGCATCCAGGCGGTTCGCGATCGCCGTGGCACGCTGGAGCACTCGTCCCCAGGCGGCATCCTGCATGAGCCCGGCAGGAGCGCACGTGCCATGCCTTGGTCCATCGCGTCCTGATGCGTGTGCGCCATGCAACGATTCCTCGTGATCACGCTGCCACACTGGTCGGTTACGGCACGCGCTCGCCTGGTGCAGGGGCCTGTCGTGGTCGTGGTCCGCCGCAAGGGCGCACGCATGGTGCATGCAGCGAGCAGGCTGGCGCGCGCCGATGGCGTGGAGCGCGGCATGCCGCTGGCCCAGGCCAAGGCGCTCTTGACGAGCGAGCCGCACGAACTGGAACACGATCCCGCCGCCGATCGCCGCGCCCTGCAGGCCTTGGCGCGCTGGTGCCAGCGCATCTCACCCTTGGTGCAGCTTGTGCACGATGATGACCAGGCCGCGCTCGTCATCGACCTGACTGGTCTTGAGCGGGTGCATCGTGGCGAGGATCGACTGCTGGCCCGGCTGCGCGCGCACATGGATCGCATGCGGGTCGAGTGCACCCTGTGGACAGCCTCCACGCAGGCTGCTGCCGGCGCCGCGGGTCGTGCTGCACCGAGTGGCCATGACGGCATCATCAAGCACGGCGAGGAGCGCTGGCGCACGCGTGCCTGCCCAGTCAGTGCCCTTCGGATCGATCGCGACCTCGTGGCCATGCTCCACGAGGTCAACGTGCGCACGATCGATGATCTTCGCCAGGTGCAGCGCGCGCAGGTCGCCGCACGCTTCGGCCAGCGCCTGCTCGAACGTCTCGATGCCATCCAGGGCTTGTTGATCGAGCCGTTCAGGTCCATCCGCTGCGTGCCCGAGGTGCAGGGGCAGGTCATCTTCGATGGCCCATGCCCGCAGGTCGAGGCGCTCTGCCAGGCGGTGCAGTCCTGCTTCGAGCAGGTCTGCACGCAGCTGCAGGATCGTGGTCGTGGCGCACGTGCCTTCAGGGTGCGCGTGCGGTGCTGCGATCTTCCGGAGCATGCGTGGACCATCCGCTGCACGCAGCCGATCCGCTCATGGCATGCCGTGCGGCCGCTCGTGCTGCCTTCCTTGCAGGATCTTCCCCTTGGGCATGGCGTGGAAGCGGTCCACGTGATCGCACGGAGCCTGCGGCGCATGGCACCGGTGCAGGGCGGGCTGCAGGGCGCGCGCCAGGCAGGGGAGCATGGTGCACTCTGGATCGACAGCCTGCGCGAACGGTTCGGGCCCGATGCCGTGTCGGTTCCCAGCCTCCGTGCCGTGCGTCGCCATGCATGGCATGAAGGCGCCATCCCGATCGATGCCTCCATCGAAGGCCATCATGATGATCCTGAGGGCTCCGGTGGCATGAACGGCATCCATGGGACCCACGGCATCCATGATCTCGAGGGCATCAGCGGGATGGATGGGATGGGCCACGTGGATCCGACCCAGGCTCCCGTGCACGCGCTCGCCAGCGAGCCCTCATGCGTGTGGCCAAGGCCTGAACGCATCACCGTCACGCAGCCCGGCGCCGATGCACCCTGGCCCATCCCGCCCAACCGATTCCGCTGGCGTGGTGCTGCGTGGCGCATCATCGGTTGCCAAGGGCCGCAGCGACTCGTGGGTGCATGGTGGCACGTGGATGATGCGGGCACGCGCGATCACTGGCGTGTGCACGCCACGCGATCGGCAGGGGATCCATCGGGTGATCATGCCTGGCTGGCCCTGGTCAGGCACGATGACGGCTCGTGGTGGGTGCAGGGGGCATGGACATGAGTGCCTCGCTCCATCCCGGCGCATCGGTCGCGCTGGATGTCATCAGTTCGTTCAGCTTCCTCGAAGGTGCCAGCCAGCCCGAGGAGCTGGTCCGGCAGGCTGCCGCGCTCGGCGTGCACACGATCGCGATCGCCGATCGCCACACGCTGGCCGGTGCCGTGCGCACGCACGTGGCCGCTCGCGATGCGGGCATCCGCACGATCGTGGGAGCGCGGATCGAGGTACGGATCGACGACACGGCCGTTGCATCGAACGTGGCAGGGGCCATCGACCTGATCCTGCTGTGCATGGATCACCATGGGTACAGCAGGCTCTGCCAGCTCATCACGCTCAAGCACGCCGGGGCGCACGATCTGGCCTGGCACGATCTCGATGGCAGGCTCGACGGGCTGCACGTGATCGTGGTGCCACGGCGCGGGCTGCAGCTGGCGACGTCAATCTTCCATCAGGCCGTGGCGGATCTGGCACGGCGTGCACCCGACCGCGTGTCGCTGGCGCTCTCGCAGACCGCCGAGGGCGATGACGAGCACCGCTGGTGGCAGTCCTGCATGCTCGCCGAGCATGTCGGTGTGCCGGTGGTCGCCACGCATCCGGCACACATGCACGCACCCGAGCGGCAGATGGCGCACGATGTCCTCTGCTGCATCCGGCACGGCACCACGCTCGAGCGCGCAGGAGCGTTGCTTGCACCCAATGCCGAGCGATTCCTGCGCTCGCCGCACGAACTCCAGTCCATCCATGCCCGCATGCCGCAGGCTCTGGATCGGGCGCAGGCCATCGCCACGGCCTGCGCGGGGTTCGATCTGGGGCACGTCAAGCACCGCTCCCCTCGTGAACTCGTGCCCGACGGGCACACGCCCATGTCCTGGCTGCGCGTGCGCACCTGGCAGGGAGCGGCCGAGCGGCATCCCGATGGGGTTCCTGAGCGGGTGCGCACCCTGATCGAGCATGAATTCACGCTGATCGAGGACCTCGACTACGCGCCGTTCTTCCTCACCGTCGATGACATCGTGCGCTTCGCGCGCTCGCGCGGGATCCTCTGCCAGGGGCGTGGCGCCGCGGCCAACAGCGCCGTCTGCTGGTGCCTGGGGATCACGGCCGTGGATCCCGCACGCGTCGACATGCTGTTCGAGCGCTTCGTGAGCCGCGAGCGCAACGAGCCGCCCGACATCGACGTCGACTTCGAGCACGAGCGCCGCGAGGAAGTGATCCAGTACATCTACCGCCGCTTCGGCCGCGAGCGCGCGGCATTGTGTGCGGAAGCCGTCTGCATGCGCGGCCGCATGGCGGTGCGCGAAGTCGCCAAGGCCATGGGCTTCCCGGCCGATGCGGTCGATCGCATGGCGCGCGGCATCGATCGCTGGATGGGCCATGGCGGCGATCGCGACGATCGGGCCTCGATCCTTGCTGCGCTCGAGGAAGCGGGATTCAGACCCGGCGACCGGGGCATCGCGCAGTTGGCCTCGATCGCCGCCACGCTGATCGGCTTCCCGCGGCACCTGTCCCAACATGTGGGCGGCTTCGTCCTCAGCGATGCACCGCTCTGCACTCTGGTCCCCGTGCGCGATGCGGCCATGCCCGGCCGCAGCATCATCGAGTGGGACAAGGACGACATCGAGGCCATGGGGATCCTCAAGGTCGATGTGCTCGCCCTGGGCATGCTCACGTGCATCCGCAAGGCGCTCGACATGGTCGCACGATGCGGCAGCCCGATGGCCATGCACCAGGTGCCGGCCGAGGATGCGGCGACCTACGACATGCTCTGCCGCGCCGACAGCGTGGGGGTCTTCCAGGTCGAGAGCCGCGCGCAGATGAGCATGCTGCCGCGCCTGAAGCCGCGCCGCTGGTACGACCTCGTGGTGCAGGTGGCGATCGTCCGGCCAGGGCCGATTCACGGCAAGATGGTGCACCCGTACCTGCGCCGCCGCAGCGGCCAAGAACCGATCGAGTTCCCGGATGATGGCGTGCGGCGCGTGCTCGAGCGCACGCTCGGCGTGCCGCTCTTCCAGGAACAGGCCATGGCGCTCGCCGTGGTCGCCGCCGGGTTCACCGCGGGCGAGGCCGATGCCCTGCGCCGCGCGATCGCTGCATGGAAGCGTCGTGGCGACGAGATCGCGCGCTTCGAGCGCAGGCTCATCGAGGGCATGGTTGGGCGCGGCTACGCACAGGAGTTCGCCGAGCAGGTCTTCACGCAGATCAAGGGCTTCTCCGGCTACGGCTTCCCCGAAAGCCACTCGGCGAGCTTTGCGCACCTGGTCTACGTGAGCGCGTGGCTCAAGTGCCATCATCCAGCCGCGTTCACGGCGGCGCTCCTCAACAGCCAGCCCATGGG
>JAGWXC010000287.1 GCA_018970045.1 Planctomycetota bacterium
ACGAGTTCCTTGCCGGTGCCGCTCTCGCCGGTGATGAGCACCGGGATGGTGGAGGGCGCGACCTGGTGGATGGTGCGCAGGACCTGCTGGATGGCGGCAGACTGCCCGACGATCCCATCCACGCCGTAGGCGGCATCGAGCTGGGTCTTCAGGCTGCGGTTCTGCTGGCGCAGCGCCACCGTCTGGGCAGCCCGCTGGACCAGATTCCGGAACACGACCAGGTCGAGCGGCTTCTCGATGAAGTCGTACGCCCCGCCCTGCAGCGCGGCCTTGGCGGTCGGTACGTCACCGTGGGCGGTCACCAGGATCGTCTCGGCCTGCGGCTGGCTGGCCTTGGCCTGGGCCAGCACCGCCAGCCCGGCATCGGGGCGCTCCATGACCAGGTCGGTCACGATGACGTCGTACATCCCGCCCTGCAGTTCCTCGGCCGCGGCAGCCGCGGAATGCACGACCGTGCACACATGGCCCGGCTTGCGCAGCGCGTCGGCCATGGTCTGGGCGTGCTCGGGTTCGTCGTCCACGATGAGCACCTGCGCGCGCACCGTCTCGTCGTCCTTCGGCATGGGTGGAGTGTATGGATTCCCGCGAGGGACAATCGTCGATGCACGATGCCGGAGCATGCCGATGAACCAGTGTCAGGCGTGCACGGAACCCCGGCACTTGGGTAGGATCGAGCGACGTCGGGAACGGATGCCCGGCGGATGCACTCAAGGCACGAGTCGTGGTTCGGAAGGCGTGGCCAGGAAGGCGTGAATCGCATGCGGAGCGAAGCAGCTGGGCAGTGTGGCTCGGGCACGGCGCCCTTGGCGTCGACCGATCCGGTCTTCGGCGGAAAGCGCGTCCATTTCATCGGGATCGGTGGCTCCGGCATGAGCGGCCTCGCGCAGCTCCTGCAGCGCCGCGGCGCGAGCGTGAGCGGCACGGATCAGTCCTGGAGCGAGGTGCTCGATCGGCTCGGCGGTGATGGCATCACCGTCTCGGTCGATGCGCAGCCCACCGAGCTGCCCGCGTGCGACCTCGTGGTGGCCAGCGCGGCCGTGAAGGATCACCATCCCCTGCTGCAGGCAGCACGCCGCCGGGGCGTCGAGGTCCTGAACTACGCGCAGGCGCTCGGCCGCGTGATGATCGGCCGCACCGGCATCTCGATCGCCGGCACGCATGGCAAGAGCACCACCACCGGCATGCTGGCCCACGTGCTGATCACGGCAGGCATCGATCCGAGCTTCATCGTCGGGGCGACCTGCTACCAGATCGGCGGCGGAAGCCGCGTGGGCACCGAGCGCATTCCCGCGGGCTCCCTCGCCGGCGCACCCGGGGTCATGGTCGCGGAAGCGTGCGAGTACAACCGCTCGTTCCACAGCCACCGCCCCACGCTCGCCCTGATCAACAACATCGAGGAAGACCACCTCGACTTCTACACCGGCGGACTCGACGAGATCATCGCGTCGTTCAACGCGTTCGCCGCGCGGCTTCCCGATCGTACGCAGGGCGGGCGGTTGCTCATCGCGCACGATGGCGCGCACCGCCGCCGCGTGACCGCTGGGCTGGCCTGCGCCGTGAGTTCATTCGGCTTTGCGGCGCTGGCGGACTACCGCGTGCAGTTCGACGCCCAGACGCGCGAATGCAGCGTGTCGCACCGCGGGTCGGAACTGCTGCGGTGGACGAGCCGCCTGCTGGGTGACCACAACGTGCTGAACTCCGCCGCCGCGGGCATCCTCGCCACGTGGGTGGGCGCCGAGCGCGCTCGCATCGAAGAGGGCCTCTCGACCTTCGGCGGCGTGGACCGCCGGCTCCAGCACATGGGCGATCGCGCCCTGGCGATCGGCGGCACGGTGCGCGTGTACGACGACTACGGCCATCATCCGACCGAGGTCGATGCCACGCTGCGCGCCATCCGCGCGGGGCTGGCGCCCACACGGTTGGTCTGCGTCTTCCAGCCGCATCAGCACAGCCGCACGCGCCACCTGCTCGATGAATTCGCGCAGTCCTTCGAGCACGCCGACATCGTGCTGGTGCCCGACATCTACTTCGTGCGCGACAGCGCCGAGGACGCGCAAAGCGTGTCGAGCGCCGACCTGGTCGCGAAGCTGCGTGAGCGCGGCGCGCAGGCCTGGCACATCCCGTCCTTCGAGGGCATCG
>JAGWXC010000288.1 GCA_018970045.1 Planctomycetota bacterium
ACTCGGTGTTCCTCTTCGCCGACTCGGGCGCCCGAGGCAACAAGAGCCAGATGCAGCAGCTCGCCGGCATGCGAGGCCTCATGGCCAAGCCCAGCGGCGAGATCATCGAGACGCCCATCAAGGCCAACTTCCGTGAAGGTCTGTCGGTGCTGGAGTACTTCAGCTCCACCCACGGCGCCCGCAAGGGCCTGGCCGACACGGCCCTCAAGACGGCCGACTCGGGCTACCTCACCCGCAAGCTGTGCGACGTGGCCCAGAGCGTCACGGTGACCGAGCACGACTGCGGCACCAAGCGTGGCGTGCCCAAGAAGGCCGTCATGAAGGGCGAGGACGTGGAGGTGCCGCTGCGCGACGTGATCTACGGCCGCACGGCGCTCGCCAGCCTGATCGACCCGCGCAACGACCGCACCGTGGTGCAGGCCGGCCAGATGATCGACGCGACCATCGGCCGGGAGATCGAGGAGTTCCTCGGCGCCGACAACGCCTTCCAGGTGCGCAGCCCGCTCACCTGCGAGAGCGAACGCGGCATCTGCGCCAAGTGCTACGGCATGGACCTGGCCACCGGCAAGGCCGTGGAGCAGGGCATGGCGGTCGGCATCATCGCGGCCCAGAGCATCGGCGAGCCCGGCACCCAGCTCACCATGCGCACCTTCCACACGGGCGGCATCGCGTACACCACCGCGTCCGAGAGCAACTACAAGGCCATCAACGCCGGCTCCGTGGAGCTGGTGGACTGCAACGAGGTCGACGTGGACGGCAAGCTGGTGGTGCTGAAGAAGACCGGCCTGCTCCGCGTGCGTGACGCCAAGGGCCGCGAGCTCGAGAGCGTCAAGGTGCCCTACGGCGCCTTCCTGCAGGCCAAGCCCGGCAGCGAGGTCAAGAAGGGCCAGCTGCTCATCGAGTGGGATCCGCACAAGACGCCGATCCTCAGCGAGAAGAGCGGCACCGTGCACTTCATGGACATCGTGGAGGGCGAGACGGTCAAGGTGGAGACCAAGGCCGGCGGCGTCCGCGAGACGATCGTGATCGAGCACAAGGGCGAGCGGCACCCTCGCGTCGAGGTCCGCTCCGAGGACGGGCGCATCCTGGACTTCCACCACCTGCCGGCCAAGGCCCGCATCGAGGTGAAGGACGGCGACGCCGTGAAGGCTGGCCAGATGCTCGCGCACACCCCCAAGGAGTCGGCCCGCAGTGCCGACATCGTGGGCGGTCTGCCCCGCGTCACCGAGGTCTTCGAGGCCCGCAAGCCGAAGGAGCCCGCCGTGCTCGCCGAGATCGGCGGCACCGTCGAGCTGCTCTCGGACAAGCGCAAGGGCAAGATGACCATCCGCGTGGTGGGCGAAGGCGAGGTGGCGGTCGAGCATCACGTGCCGCAGGGAACCCACCTGCTCGTGCACGCCGGTGACACCGTCAACGCCGGCGACCCGCTGGTGGAGGGCCCTCGCGATCCGGCGGACATCGTCCGCATCAAGGGCGAGGAGTCGCTGTACGTCTACATGCTGGACGAGGTGCAGAACGTGTACCGCGCCCAGGGCGTGCCCATCTCCGACAAGCACATCGAGGTCATCCTGAAGCAGATGCTCTCCAAGGTCCGCATCGTGGCCAGCGGCGACACCAGCCTGCTGCCCAACGAGGTCGTGGACAAGTCCGTGCTGCGCCGCGTGAACGACGAGCTGGACGACATGCTCTTCATCGAGGAGCCTGGCCAGACCACCCTTCCCAAGGGCACCCTGCAGCCGCGTGACGAGGTCAAGGAGGCCAACGCGGCGGCCGAGGGCGCCGGCAAGGACAAGGCCAAGACGCGCAAGCCGAAGAAGGCCACCGGCCGCACCCTGCTGCTGGGCATCACCAAGGCCAGCCTGCAGAGCGAGAGCTTCCTCTCGGGCGCCAGCTTCCAGGAGACCACCAAGGTGCTCACCGAGGCGGCCCTGAAGAGCGCGGTGGACACGCTGGTCGGCCTGAAGGAGAACGTGCTGCTGGGTCACCTGATCCCGGCGGGCACGGGCTTCAAGCCCTACCAGGCCATCCGCGTGCAGCGGCTGGTCGAGGAGCCGATCGACGACCAGACCAGCGAGCAGGAGATGGAGGACGCGGAACTCGAGGCCGAGGCGCTGGGCGCCGAGCGCCCGGGCACCGGC
>JAGWXC010000049.1 GCA_018970045.1 Planctomycetota bacterium
GCCAGGACCCGGGCGCCGCGGCTCTCGGGGCCGATGCAGGCGGCGGCCGTGCGCGGCCGACCAGCCATCAGCCGCGCGGAACTCGCCAACCTGGTGCGCGAACTCGCCACGGCACTCGAAGCGGGCCTCCCGCTCATGCAGGCCCTGAAGACCACGCGCCGCCAGGCAGCGGGCAAGGCGCTGCCGGTGATCCTCGATCACCTGATCGACGGCGTCGAAGCCGGGCAGCCGCTCTTCCAGGCCGCGAAGGACTACGGCCCCCCCTTCGACGAGATGACGGTCGGCATGTTCCGTGCCGCCGATGCCACCGGCCGCATGAGCGAGATCATGCACCAACTGGCCGACCTGCTCGATCGCAGCGTCGAACTGCGCCGTGAGGTGATCGGCGCCACGATCTATCCCATGATCCTGGCCGGCATCATGACGGTGAGCATCGTCACGATGGTGACATTCGTGCTGCCGAAGCTGCTGGCACCGATCACCAGCGGCACCAAGATCGCGATTCCCTGGCCGACGCAGGTGCTCATGAGCCTGGCGAGCTTCGTCGGCACGTGGTGGTGGGTCATGCTGCTGGGCGCCACGATCGGCTGGTTCGCGCTGCGCGGGTGGCTGCGCGTGCCTGCCAACCGCATGATCGTCGATGCAGCCCTGCTCAAGGTGCCGGTGCTCGGCACGCTGCTGCGCGACGTCGCGGTGGCGCGCTTCACGCGCACGCTCGGCACGCTGGTGAGTGCGGGCATTCCGATCCTCACCGCCCTGCGCACGGTGCGCGACACGCTGGGCAACTATGCGATGATGGCGGCCATCGATGACGTGAGCGATCGCGTGTCGACCGGGGCGTCGCTGGCCGACCCCATGGAGCGCAGCGGGCACTTCCCGCCGCTCCTGATCCAGATCGTCAACATCGGCGAGAAGTCCGGCAAGCTCGAGCCCATGCTCATGCACGCGGCCGGCGCGTTCGATCGCCAGGTCAACAACTCGCTCAAGCTCTTCACCAAGATCCTGCCCATTGCGCTGCTCCTGGTCATGTCCGTGGTGGCCGGCTTCGTGCTCGTGGGCATGCTGCTGCCGCTCCTGAACATGCAGACCGCCCTGGGCGCCTAGCCCAGCGCACGACACTCACCCCGAAGAAAGGAACCATGTCCATGCACCCCTCCCGCTCCAGTCGCCGTCGCGCCCGCCGCGCGTTCAGCCTCATCGAGATCCTCATCGCCGTCACGATCCTCGGCATCATGGCCGCCGTGTTCGTGCCGCGACTGGGCTTCCTCATCGGCAGCTCCAAGCAGAAGCGTGCCTTCAGCGAAATGGCCACGCTGAGCAACCAGATCACGATCTACATGACCCAGAACGGCATGAGCTCGCTCGGCGACGACTTCGAGCTGGCCGAGCTGATCGAGGGCGACCCGCCGTTCATGCCCGCGAGCGCGCTGAAGGACCCGTGGAAGAACGATTACGTGCTCGAAGTCGATGACGTGCCCGCGGGGCTCGAGTTCGACCTCATCTGCTACGGCGCCGACGGCCAGCCCGGCGGCGAGGGCGAGGACGCCGACATCCGCCTCAGCGAGCCGCCGGGCAAGTGATGGCCTGATGCACCGCCGCGCGTTCACGCTCATCGAGATCCTGGTCGCGAGCATCATCCTGGTGGTGCTCGCTGCTGCGGTCGTGCCACGCGTGGCCGGCCTGGGCTGGTTCAGCCACGATTCGGCGATGACGCAGATGGAGCAGGTGCTGGCGATGTTCGCGTACCGCGAGTCGTCGGGCACGCAGCAGGTGGCGCTCATGCGCGACGGCGAGACCGGCGACATCGCGCTCGTGGTGATGAAGCGCCCGCCCGGGCTCGAGGCCGAGGCGCAGTGGGAGTACGACACGATGGTCAAGCCCTTCCGCGTGCCGAGCGAGATGGAACTGGTCGCGATCACCGCCGATGGCCAGGAACTCGACCCCCGCACCTGGATGATCGCGAGCATCCCATCGGGCGGCCGCCCCGAGATCGTGATGACCTGGGTCGGTCCATCGGGCGAGACCGAGCTCCGGCTGCCCGCCACGCAGTTGATCCCGCGCCGTGCCGACAACGGCGTGGCGCTGGTGGCCGAGCGCGAGGGGGTCGATCTCGATGCGGGCGGCCTGACCCAGGAGGACTGGTGATGCGCCGCGGCTTCGCCCTGATCGAAGTGGTGATCGCCGGCGTGATCCTGGCGGTCGGTCTCGCCGGCATCATCAACGTGTCGATGCGCGCCATGGACATGCAGCGACGCGGCGAGTCCGAAGTCATCGCGTCGTCGCTGCTCGACGGGCTGCTCTCGCAGGTGCTGGTCGACGGCGTGACCGAGTTTCCCAAGCTCAACGCCACGTCGGGCCGCTTCGACGCGCCCTTCGAGGACTGGGAGTTCGAGCTGCTGATCGATCCCGAGGGGCTCGGTGACCCGTACACCGTGACCGCCATGGTGCGTGATGCGCGCGGCCAGGCCTACACCGTCGAGACGCGCATCGCGCCGCGCCTCGGCGAGGATCCGAACCCGGACCGCCGGCCACCGGAACCCTTTGATCGCCAGAGCGCCTACGAGAAGGATGAGGAGGCCGCCGTTGCGCCGTGACCTCCGAGCCTTCACGCTGGCCGAGCTGCTGATCGCCGGCACCATCGCGGTGCTGATCGCTGCGGTGATCACATCCAGCCTGTCGCAGTTCGGGCGCGCGCGCGAGGTCTGCAAGCTCCGCATGGATGCGCACGTGCGCGCACTCGGCGCGCTGGACACCGTTCGGAAGGAACTCCAGTCCACGCTGCGCAGCGATGACCTCTTCCACTGCCGGGTGCTGATCGTGGACGACCACACCGCGACCGTGGCGGATGCACCGGGCCTCGAGGTCGATCGTGATGAGCTGCTGGTCTACAACACCCGCCTGCGCACCGTGCGCGAGACGGAGTACAACGGCGACGGCCAGGAGTTCGAGACGCACCTGCGCATCGAGGACGACGATCTCGGCTCCGCGCTCTGGATGCGTGCCGACAGCCAGCCCGACCAGTACGAGCGTGGCGGCGGTTCGGCCGTGCCGCTGATGGATGGCGTGGTCAGCCTGCGCTTCGAGGCCTACGACGGCAGCACCTGGCGCGATGCATGGGACAGCGATCTCGATGGACTGCCGTGGGCGATCCGCGTAACCGTGCGCGCGCTCGGCAACGAACCCGGCGCCCAGATCGACCCGCTCGTGCGCGACCTCGTCACGCTGCAGACCGTCGTGCCCATCGATCGCGCATCGCCCCCGCTCGTGCAGATCGCGCAGTATGAGCAGCAGCTGGCCGCCGAAGCAGCAGCGGCCGAGGCCGCCGCAGCGAGCGACGCCGCTGCCGCCGCCGCTGGCGGCGCAGCCGGCCTTGGCGTGGATGGCGCCGCCGGCATGGGCGTGCAGATTCCGGACGGCGTGACGATTCCCGGCGATGGCCGCGGTGGCATGGGTGGCGGCCGTGGCGGGTTTGGGCAAAACGGCGGCGGTGGCCGTGGCCAAGGCGGACGTGGCCAGGGCGGAGGTCGTGGCGGCCAGGGTGGTGGTCGCGGCATGGGCGCGGGCGGTCCTGCGTCGGCCGGAGGCGGACGATGAACCGCTCCCGCGCGATGGTCCTGCCGATCGTGATCTGGTGCGTGGCCGTGGCTGCGCTCATCACCTCGGCGACGCAGCTGGGCTGCTACCGCCAGGCCGTGATGGGCCGCGAGGCCATGTCGAAGGTGCAAGCGAGGTGGGCCGCGCGAGCCGGCGTCGAGACCATGATCGCGATCATGGAGTACTACGGCGAGAATCCCGACCCGGACAGCGCCTTCGCGATGGTGAATGACCTCGAGGACAACGCGGTCGACGAGCTGGCCACCGGCTCCTTCGAGATCTACCACGAGATCGATGGGGCGATCTACCCCGGTCCGTTCGACGAGCACGCACGAATGAACATCAACCTCGTGAGCCGGGCGCAGCTCTACAACATGGATGATGTCGGGCTCCTCGCCGATGCGATCGTCGACTGGCGCGACACGAACGACGAGGAGGAGATGTCGGGCGCGGAGTCACGCTCGTACCTCGGCCGCTCGAACATCAACTACGAGCCGCGCAACGCCAACTTCCGCTCGGTGCCCGAGCTCGAGATGGTCCTTGGCGTGTGGCCCAAGGAAGTGCGCGGCGAGGACTGGAACCTCAACAACCGGCTCGATCCCAACGAGAACGACGGCGACGCGAGCTTTCCCGACGACAACGCCGATGGCGTGCTGGACTACGGGATCGCCGGCATGTTCACGGCCCGGACCCGCCCCTTCCCGCGCACGCTCGGCGGCGAGGATCGCCTGGACTTGAAGACCGCGACGGCCGAGGAGATCGTGGAACGCACCGGCCTCTCGCAGCAGCAGGCCACGCAACTGGTCGACTCGGCGAAACAGGGGAATTTCTACGTCGAGCAGCTGATCAGCACGCCGTTGGGCCAGCAGGCGCAGCAGACCCCAACCACCAACTCCCGCGGCCGCAGCGGCCGATCGAGTGCCGGTCGCAACCAAGCATCGACCGCGCAGCAGTCCGCCACGCTCAAGCCCGAGCAGCTCGACACCGTGCTCCGGGAATGCGTCACGCAGGCACCGAAGCCGGGCGACGCGGGGCGCGTGAACATCAACACCGTGTCCAAGCGCGTGCTCGAGCAGGTCTATGGCCTCGAGCCGAAGGTCGCCCAGCGCATCATCGACCGTCGCGACACCTCGACGGGCATCACCACCCTCGGCGAGCTCTCCCGGATCGACGGCCTGAGCCCGCAGGATGCCGCCCAGATGGCCCGCACGATGGACACCCAGAGTTCCGTGTACACCATCACCAGTCGGGGGCGCGCCCCCGGAACCGGCACGGAGGTTGAAATGATCGTCGTCGTCGATCGTTCCACCCTGCCCGTGACGATCCTGGAGTACCTCGAACCGTGAAGAAGAACGCCGCCAAGCCCACCCTCGCCGCCGACCTTGCCGCGGTGCTTCGCCTGGATGGCGAGCGCTGGAAGGCGTTGCTCGTGCGGTTCGGCCCGCTGGGCGTGCAGTTCGAACAGGCTGGCGAGTTCGGCCCGGATTGCGGCGAGGGCAGCGGCGTCGAGGACTTGGCCCCGTGGCTTCTGGAGCTCATGCCTGAGCGCGTGGTCGTGATCGTGCCGGGCAATGAGGTGATCCTGCGATCGATCCCCCTGCCGCGCGCCACGCCGGCGCAGCAGCAGCAAGCGCTCGCCCTGCAGGCCGAGGGCGCGCTCGCGCCCGATGCTCCCCGCTGCCGGTCAGCGTGCGCGGTCGTGCCCGACGGCTCGACGGGTGCCGAGGAACGATTGGGCATCGTGCTGGAATGGAAGCCCGGCGGCGCTGTGCAGCTGCCGGCGGGCCTGAAGGCGGACGATGGACGACGAGCTGCCCAGGGCCCCGTTGCGCCGCGCGTGACCTTCACCGCGCCGGTGGCGGGGCTGCTCGGCCTGATGTCAGCCGACGGCCTGGGCCGTGCGGCACGCATGTGCATCGACGTGCAGCCCTCGACCGGATCCGTGGCGGTCGTGGCCTCGCGCGAAGGGCATCTTGTGGCGCGCACGCTCATCGAGCGCAGCGACGATGCTTCGGAGTTCGCCGGCGCCATCAGCGAAGCGGTCAACGACACGGCCATGCTCGGCCACTGGTCAGAAGAGGACCTGATCGCCGCTCGGCGCGCCATGCCGGCCGCTTTCGCGCAAGGCTTCGCGGGACTCGCGGGCGCCGATGCCCTGGGATCGGCACTCGCCGGTGCGCCCGACGAGGCATCATGGCGCGCCCAGTTCGGCGATCTGGCTGGCGTGGCACTCGCCCTGCGCAGTCCGCTGGCGCCGCTGCTGGGCCTGATGCCGATCGAACCTCGGCGGTCGCAGGGGTTGATCATCGATGCGCTGACCCGCATGGACAGCCCGGCCTTCACGAAGCGGGCGTTGATCGCAGCGGGCCTCGCCGTCGTCTTCGGTCCCATGGCCGTGGCGGGTCTTCGGCTCGCGTGGCTGAACTTCCGGCTCTCGGATGCGGCGGCGTTCGAGGCCGCGATGGTGTCGAGCGAGCGGCGGATCGCGCTCTACGGCCAGGTCGACAAGCTCGGCTGGCCGATGAGCAAGCTCTTGAGCGACATCGCCTGCACGACGCCCGATGGCATCGAACTCGAGTCGATCAACATCGACCACGGCTCAAACGTGCAAGTGCGCGGTCTCGCGCGCGGCGTGGGCGACCTGTCCAGCGTCGACGCCATCGTGATGATGGAAGAGCGCATGCGTGCATCGAAGGTCTTCGCGAGGATCGTGAAGAGCTGGGAAGAACCCAAGGGCGGAAGCACCGAGTTCTCGATCACCGCGCAGGTCACCGATCCGATGCTGATCGTGCGGTACTCGGAGTCGCAGGACTTCGGCAAGAAGACCCTGGCCGAACAACGTTGGGGGCCCGTCGACAGCGATGGCTTCCTCATCGAGGCCGGCTCGGCGCCGGCGGCGCCCGCGGTGCCCGCGCCGACCACGCCGGTCGCCACGGGTGACCCGTCGCCAGTGCCCGCCGTGCCGGACATGGTGGCCGGCGGCGCGCCGGGTTCGGGCACGACGGTCGTGGGCGGCGGCACTGCCGGGGTGCCCTCCACGCCGAGCAAACCGGTTGGCGCGGCGGCAGCCGCCGTGAGCGAAGCAGCCCGAGCGCCCGTCGCGGCAGCCGGCGAGGCGGGCGCAGCACCGGCCGGCGGCGACGCGGCGGTCGCGTCGAATGGCGAAGGTTCGACCGAGGCCGATGCCGACGCACGCGAAGGCCGCGGTGGCCGTCGGGGCGGACTCCCGGGCGCCAGCAATCCCACCGAAGCATCACGACGTGGCCGTCCGGCCGTGGGCGCGGCGCAGCCTGCGGAGCAACCGATCCCGCCCGCGCTGACGCAGGACCAGGTCGATGCCATGAGCCGCGACGAAGCGCGCGACATGCTGATCAAGATCGCGGGCATCCGTCAGCGCGACGGCCTCGACGAAGAGACCAGCGCCCGCCTGAAGAAGGATTTCGACATGCTCAAGGCAAGGACGAGGAAGCCATGAGCGTGGTGCAGGACGCCATCACGCGTTTCCACGCACAGCGACCGCTCGTGCGCGCCGGCATCTCGGTCGTCGCGGCGCTGATCGCCTACACGTTCCTCGACGATTACCCGTGGGCACTCGCCCGCGCATGGTCCGCCGAGGCCGATCACGTGCAAAGCGTGCTGCATGAGGGCGCGCGCAACGAGGAGGAGTTGCCCGGCAAGGTGCGCGATGCGATCGCGGTCTATGGCAGGCTCGACCTGCCGGGATCCGAGGCCGAGGGTGCGAACGCACTCTCGATCGCCGTGAAGGATGCGGCCAAGAAGAACAAGGTTTCGAGCTACACCTTCCAGACCCGCACGGGCGGCAAGCTGCCCAAGGCGGCCTCCGACGCGGCGGGCATCACCTCGCGGGTTGAGCGCCTGATCGGCGAAGTGAACTTCGTGGCGAGCCCTCAGGACACCTTCGGCTTCATCCAGTCGCTTGAGTCATCGCCTGCGGTCGATGCCCTCGGCAGCGTGCGCATGGACTGGGACGACAAGGCGAAGAAGCTCAGCGTCCGCCTGATGGCCGAGGCATGGGTCACCGCAGGGAAGGCGAAGCCATGATCGACCTGCGCCACGCCATCCCCACGGACCTCCTGCGCTCTCCTCGCGTGATCGCGAGTGCGGTCGCCGTCACGGTGCTCGCCGTCGTCGGCGTGACGGCCATGAGCGACCTCGGTGGTTCCTTGCTCGCTCCCGGCGTCGATCCAGAGCGCGCCGACCGCGTGAGCCCGGAGTTCACGAGGCACGAGCAGATGGCGCTCATCCATCGCAAACGCTTCGAGGGGCGCAGCCTGTTCACCACGCCGCTCAAGCCCCCGAGCCGCCCGAAGCCCGCCCCTGTCGTGCGGACCGAACCTCCCAAGCCCGTCGCGCCGCCGAAGCCTGCAGGACCGCCAGCGACGTACGGTGGACCACGACCGACCGGCGTGATTGCCGACATGCTGGTGCTGGCCGGCGGTCGCACAGTCAAGGTCGGCGAGTCCGGCGATGGCGTGACGGTGGTGGCGATCCTGCCGCCCGATGAGGTGCGACTCAAGTGGTCGGGTGGTGAGTACACGGTCTCGCTGCGCGAGAAGTTCGACACGAGCGTGCTTTCGTCGGGCTCGAGCAGCTCGATCGGCCGGACGAATCCTCCGGGCATCACCCCGGTCGCCGCCGATCCGAATGCCAATGCAGCCTCGGCGCCCGCTCCCGCGTCGCCACCCGCCCCGGGAACGGGTTCGGCGCCTGCCACGTCCACACCACCCGCGCCGGAAGCCCCCGCATCCGGTGCGTTGCCTCCATCCAACGAGATCGCCCCGACCGTGCCGGCAGCGCTCGAGCCCTCGGCGATCGAGGCGATGGATCGCGAACAGGCCTCGAAGGCGCTTGAAGAGGTGAGCCGTGCGCTGCGCGGCCGCTCGGGCGACCCGGCCGTGAAGGAACGCCTCGAGCGCGAACGCCAACTGCTCATCGATCGAGTCAACAAGCTCGACTGAACCAACGAACGACCAACGACCAGACCTGGAGCTCCCGTGAACCGATCGAACACCACCATGCTCACCACGCTGCTTGCCACGGCGGCCACCCTGACGCTGCTGCCCACGGCAACCACCACGCTGGCCCAAGGTGGCCGCCAGGTCCCGCCCACGCCGCAGCCCGCGCCACCGGCAGCACAGCCTGCCGGACAGCCTGCTGCGCCCGTGAGTCGCCCCGCGGATCCATCGCGTGAACCAACGCAGGAGCCCTCCAACGAGCCTGATGAGCCGACGGAGCCCGCTCAGGAACCCGTCGCTGCACCAGCGGCTGCACCAGCGGCATCGCGCGCGGCTGAACCGGCGCAAGACCCCGAGCCGGCACAGGAACCATCTGCCGAGCCGACCCCGGAACCCAGCGCCGATCCCGAGCCGGCCATGGACGAGCCGGCGGCGCAGGAGCCCGTTGCGGATCAACCCGCAGCCGCGACGGATGCTCCCAGCGAGCCCGCCGCGAACGACGATGGGTCCGCCGCGCCGCAGGCCGCCGACAGCAGCGTCGATCCTGACGACGCACCCCTGCGCATCTTCCGCTCGGACCGCCGCGCCGATCCGCGCACCGACATGGTGCTCGTGAACTGCTCCGACGTGCAGCTCATGCAGCTCCTGCCGTTCATCGTCGAGACGACCGGCAAGACCGTCATCCCCAAGCTGGCCAGCGTCAAGCAGCAGACCATCACGATCATGAGCGACCGCAAGGTCACTCGCGCGGACGCGCTCGAGATGATCTTCCAGGCACTGCGGCTCAACGGCGTCGCCGTGGTCGAGACCGAAGACCTCATCATGATCGATGCGCTCGGCGACGAGAACATCCGATCGCTGCAGCCAGGCCTGATCCTCGGCCCCGACAAGGACGTGATGACCATGGCCGACAGCGGCCAGGTGCTCACCAAAGTGTTCCGCGTGCAGAACACGAAGGCCCAGAGCGTCTTCGACCGCATCCAGGGCGGCCTGCCGACGTACGCGAAGGCGGACTTCGACAACAACTCGAACCAGATCATCGTCGAGGCCGACGTCGGCACCATCAAGCGCTGCGCGAAGCTGATCGCACTGCTCGACGTGCCGACCTACCAGGACGTGCAGACGCAGACCTTCCGCCTGCAGTACGCCGACGCGCAGACGATCGCCACGGCGATCACGGACATCTTCAGCAACACGCGACCCACCGGCGGCGGCGCCCGCGCGGGTGCCGCCCAGCGCACGCCGGGCCGCGGTGGTGCGCCAGCCCAGGGCAATGCCGGCGGCGAGCAGATCGCCGGCACCACCGACAACCTGCTGCTGACCGTGCTCCCGGCGACGAACTCGATCACGATCCGCGCGGAGCCCGAGGTGATGAAGTCGATCGGGGACCTCATCGCCGACGTCTGGGACGTGAATCCGCAGGCTGGCGGAAGCCTCTTCCGCGTCTACGACCTGGCCTACACCGATCCGCTCAAGATGGAGGGCCTGCTTGAATCGCTGCTCGAGAACGGCGGCGGCAGCGCCGGCGGCGGCCGGACCGGCGGCGCGCAGGTGCGCCTGGGCGGCGCGGTCGGCGGCGGCGACAGCGGCGCCACGGTCGCCGTGAGCAACATCTTCAAGATCGACGCGTATCCGGATTCGAACCGGCTGGTCATCATCAGCAAGACGCCCGACAACTTCGTCTGGCTCGACCAGATGGTGAAGCTGCTCGACCAGCCGCTCAAGGTCGGCATCCCGACCAACGTGCCGCTCAAGTACGCCAACTCGGTCAAGATGGCCGAGATCCTGAACGCCCTGCTCGCGCAGGCCGGCTCGGGCGCGGAGATCACGCGCGAAGACACCGGCCTGAGCGGCATCAACTTCGAGAGCGCCGGTGGCGGCACCAGCGAGACCAGCGGCGCGACCGGCGGCACCAACAGCGGCGAGAACACCGTCCAGTTCCCGTGGCAGTCGGGCCGTGGCGCCGGCGGCGAGGACCAGGCCGAAGTGAGCGCGCTGGTCGGCAAGAGCCGCGTGGTCCCCAACGAAGTCCAGAACTCGCTCCTGGTGCTTGCTCCGCCGGAGATCCAGCAGGCGCTCATGAACATCATCACGGACCTCGACAAGCCCGGGCGCCAGGTGATGATCTCGTCGGTGCTGGCGGAGGTCGAGATCGGCGATGACTTCGCGATGGGCATCAAGTTCGGCCCCAACGGGCAGGTCGCGCCGCGCAACCCCAACAACGCGGTCACCATCGGCACCGAAGTGGCGGGCTCGCGCGACACGGACTTCCCCGGCGAATTCAACGAGTTCACGTTCGACTTCGGCGTCGACGCGACCGTGGTGCTTCAGTCGCTCGCGCAGGACACGGCGGTCCGCATCCTGCAGCAACCGCGCGTCGTCACGACCGACAACAAGGAAGCCAAGTTCTTCAGCGGCCAGGACGTGCCCTTCCAGTCGGGCACGACCAGCGATGCCGCCGGCACCACGGCGAGCTTCGAGCAGATCGCCGTGGGCATCGGCCTGAACGTGCGCCCACGCGTGACGAACGAGAAGAACGTGGCGATGGAGATCGAGGTGCTGCTCTCCAACGTCAACATTGCGGCTGCCGGCGTGGGCGACAACCCCACGATCGACCGTCGCCAGACCAACACGGCGGTCACGGTCAAGAACGGCCAGACGATCGTGCTCAGCGGCATCCGCATCGAGTCGGAGACCAAGGACGACACGGGCTTCCCGATCCTGAAGGACATCCCCGGCCTGGGCTTCATCTTCGGCAACGTGGACAATTCGAAGGCGCAGCGCGAGCTGCTGATCTTCGTCACACCCATCGTGATCGAGAACCCCGACGACTTCGATACGAACTACAACGTGAAGGAGCTCGAACGGCTCAAGGAACTCGAGAAGCCGCTGCCGGGCAACCCCAAGAAGCTGCTCGAGGACCCGGCGGCCAAGCGCTTGCCGAGCGGCGAGCTGATGATCCCGGATGCCCCGACGCCGCCGACCGCGCCCTGACGCATCGCTGCTGGCCGCGACATGCCTTCCCCGCGCGCGGGCGATGGGCATCGCGGCAAGAGGATGCATCGCCGCTCGAGGCTTGGTGGCGGTCCGGGCAACCGTCTGGACGACGGTCCTTGCGGCGCTGGTGGGATGCTCCGGCGGGCCGCCGAGCGCGCCCGTGCGGCCGTCGACGGAGCAGGACCCGAAGCTCGCCGCCGTCGAGTTCGGGCTGGTGGCACTCGGCGACGTCGCGTGGGACGGGTTCACGATGCCGGTGGTCGCTGGGGACGGCAGCGCCATCGCGGTGCAGACCGACAGCGTGCCGGACTGGCCCACCCGGCTCGGGACCACGGATGCGCCCAAGCGCAACGCTGGAACCGTGGCGCTTCATGCTGTCGAGCCCGGCGGCCTTGGCGCGCCGCGAACCCTCGGGCCGGATCTGTTCCTTGGTCGCTGCTGGATCGACGGGGCCGGCGGCGGCGCACTCATCGAGGAGCCGCAGCCGGGGGGCGCTCGACGGCTGGGCGTGATGTCGCCGATCGACGGTGCCGTGCAGTGGCTCCTCGAGGACGGTGCGACGAATGCGGGCGCATGGGCCGTGGCTCACGAGGACCGCATCGTGATCACGTGGTGCCGACGCGCTGCCGGCGCACGCGCGTGGAGCGTCGAGCAGTCATCGTTCGAGCGGATCCGCGAATCGTGGCTGCCGTGCGCTGATGGTGCAGGTCCATCGATCGCACCGGTCGACGGCGTGGAGTGGAGCGGCCCGTGCATGATCGATGGCGTACTCACCGCGATCCAGGTGCGCGACGGCGTGCTTCGTGCCATGGCCTTCGACGCCTCGCCCGCGCGCAGCGAGCCTGCACCGCTGCAGGGCGCCGTGCTCTCGATGCGAGGAACCCGAGAGATGGCCTGGCAGTGCGTGAGCGCACTCGGTCCAACGTGCATGGCGGGATCGACGTCGCTCCTCTACCACCCCAGGTTTGGCCGCCTGGCGACATGGAGCCCGCGGACCGATGATGCTCCGACGCTCTTGCCTGAGGGCACCACCGGTCTGCTCAGCTGCGGGCGCCAGTGCCTCTGGTCCACGGGTGATCGCGTCTGGGCCTGTTCCGGCGCCACGCCCGATCCATCACGGCGCGTGCTGGTCGCCGAGGGGACGTGGATGCTGCTGCACGCCCAGGGTCAGACGGCGCTGCTGGCTCGCCCGAACGGACGGTCGCTCAGGATCTACCGCATGACCTTCGCGCCGCCGCGAGGCGCCTGAGGCGCCACGACCGCTGATCGCGGGCTTCACCTTCCCACCAACGAACAAGGGCCGGCGCTTGGCCGGCCCTTCAGGTTCATGGCGGGATTCACCGAAGCTCAGTCGTCGTCATCCTCGTCGTCGTCTTCGTCCTCGTCGTCATCCTCGTCATCGTCGAGGTCGTCCTCGTCCTCGTCTTCATCTTCGTCTTCGTCTTCATCCTCGTCTTCGTCGTCGTCTTCGTCGTCTTCTTCGTCCTCGTCCTCTTCTTCGTCCTCGTCCTCTTCTTCGTCCTCTTCTTCGTCTTCGTCTTCGTCTTCGTCATCATCGAAGAAGTCGTCGTCGTCATCCTCGTCGTCGAGGTCGTCCTCGCCTTCCTTGGATTCGCCGTCCTTCTCCTCGTCCTCGTCGAGACCATCCTCGTCGGCGAACTCTTCCTCGCCGAAATCGTCGTCGTCGTCGATTTCCTCGAAGGCGTCAGTGTCCTCCTCGTCGTAGCCAAGGGCTTCCTGCGAGGGGGCGATGAGGCTGGCGAATGTCCGGCCGCTGGCCGCGATGGATGGCATAGGTCCTCCGTTGGGCGGGACTATCGT
>JAGWXC010000050.1 GCA_018970045.1 Planctomycetota bacterium
CGACCACCTGGGTGCGAGCGGTGGCGGCACTCGATCCCGGCACCATGATGCGCACGCGCGTGAGCGTGTCCGGCCGCAGCAGGCCGTCGGCATCGTCAAGGCCGATCTTCACCTGCAGCGTGTTCTTGGCGATGTCGGCGCGGAAGCCGCCCACCAGGACGGTGCCGTGGAACGTTCGCCCCTTGAAGGCATCGACCGTGACCTCGGCGAGCTGGCCAGGCATCACGCTGCCTGCATCCGCGAGCGGCACGTCGCAGCGCACCTGCACCATCGCTGGATCGAAGAGCGCGAACATCGCGCCCTCGTTCTCCATGTCGCCACCCACTCGCTCGCCCGGCTCCACGCGGCGTTCGAAGATCACGCCATCGATCGGTGCGACCACGCTGCACCGCTCGACCTCGAGCGCGGCGCGTTCCCATGCACCTCGCGCCATGAGTTCGGCCCCCTCGGCGCGGGCGAGTTGCGCTGCCGCAAGGTCGACGTCGACTTGTGCGGCCTCGCCGACGCTGAGGCGCGCCTCGGCCAGGGTGTGCTGCAGTCGGGCCTGCGCGGACTCGGCGCGCGCCATGGCGTACGCACCGGCGGCCTGCTGCTCGGCCTCTTCGTACGGCCGCGCATCGATGGTGGCGAGCACCTGCCCGGCCTTCACGGCATCACCCTCGATGGCCTTGACCGACGTGACCGTGCCATCGACGAGGCCCGGGACGAGCGTGGCGTAGGGGCGCGCCTCGATCCATCCCGGCGCCTGCACGATGCTGCCGGCGAACGACGATCCGACCTCGCGCGCGACCGCGCGCGTGATGGCGACCGACTGCGGACGACCGAGCCCGAACACGATGAGCGCGACGACGCCGCTGATCGCACCGAGCCAGACACCGACGGCAAACAGCCGCGTCGCTCGACGGCGTGGCGGCGGGATCATCGCGGACGGCATCATGCGCGGCTCCTGCGTGGAAGTGGTGGCTGGCTCGGTCATCGCTCGGCCCTCCGATCGTCTGACTCGCGTGCAAGATCGATTCCCGCGCTCGCGGCGACCCGCTGCGCCGAGACCGTGCACGCCATCACATGGGCCGCCACCGCTTGCGACTCCGCCTCGATGCATGCTTGCCGAAGTTGGTCGCGCTCCTTCGTTGTCGCGGCGCCTTGTTCGACCAAGGTCCGCATCCGGACCAGTTGCGCTCGAGCTGCGGCCAGCGAGGTTCGTTCGATCGCCTCAGCGGCTGCACGCGCGGCTGCCTCGCGGTCCATGGCATCCGCGAGCCGAACATGCGCCGCTTGGAGCGCCGCCTGGGCGCGCAGCTCTGCGGCATCCTCGAGGAGCGCGGCGCGTTCGTCACGCGTGGCGCCCTCGCCACCGATCGGCAGGGCGAACTGGAGCGTGATCGGGATTGCCTTCATGCCCTCCTCGTCCTGCATGTAGCCGGCGCCGATGTTCGCGTTCTGGGCGAGCCCGGAGCGGACGAGGCCGGCCTCGATGCGCGTGGCGGCCGACAGGGCCAGTGCCATTCGAGCGGCCGGGGTCTCCATGCTCGTGGCGAGCACGTCGCCGCGCGGGAGCTCTGGGAGCTCGGGACGCGAGATGGTCCATGCGGCTGGCTCCAGTCCGCACCCCATCGCGACGGCGAGCGCGCGAAGGCTCGTGGCGTGGGCTGCGCGCGCCTGCTCAAGCTGTGCTCGCGCACTCGCCAGCATGGCGAGGGCCGCTTGGTCCCGGCGTACTGCCGCGAGTCCCTTCGACGCCAAGGTCGATTCTCGATCGGCCTCGACCTGCGCCAGCGCGTGCCGCTCCGAGCTGAGCCGCAACCCCTCCTGCGCCTGCCATGCGAGGGCGTGGCGCTCGCGCACGGTTGCCGCAAGCGTCGAGGCAGCGTCGATGGCCGCCAGATGTGCAGCCTGCGCACGCAGGCTTGCTGCCTCAAGGCGATCCTCGCGCGTGACGAGGTCGGACAGCGACGCCGTGAGCAGCGCGAGGACCGGCACGCTGGCCATGTCGCTCAGCGGTACGCCGACTTCGAGCATGACCATGGGCGTTGGCCCGAGCGCGACCGCATCGAGGGCAAGTGCAGCTTCGTGCGCGGCGAGCACCTCGGCCCGGAAGTCCGGGTTGCGCGCGAGCGCGATGCGAACGGCATCATCCGCGGCGAGTGGGCCGCCGGTCGTGGGCTCGTGCACCGACGACTGCTCATTCTCCCCTACGCCCGTGAGGCGATCGAGGTCGCGCTCGAGCGTGGCCCGTGAGGCGTCGTGGTGGTCAGTGGCGGTGCAGGCGACAGCGAGCAGGGCTGCCGCCGTCAACAAGAGTGGTTTGGTCATGGTGATCCTGAACAATGGGTGAACGTGCATACGACAGCACCGGCGTCCGTCCAGGACGCGGTGTCGATCGGTGCAGGTTCACACCGTCAGGATGCAGAGCAGCGGCCGGAATCGGCCCGGCGGCGGGTGCCACACCGAGCCCCGCTCGAGCGCCGGACCCGAGGGCCGGGCCGAGCAGTCGGCAGGGCAGAGAAGCATGGTGCCGAGGCTGTCCAGATGAAGATCGAAGCAGGCGTCGGGGAGCGACGCCCCGTCGATGGCCAACGCCTTGTCGCAGCAACCGGTGCAGCGGCCTTCGTCAGAGGGAGACCGTTCGCTGTGGCCCGGGGAATCCTGATCGCGTCCGCCGTGGTCGCAGCACGCATCCACCGGCTCGACCGGAGCGCAGCAGGAGGGCATCGCACCAACGCCAAGCGTCGCCGCGACGGCGCGCCACTGACAACAGCACATCGCGACCCATACCGCGAGCACATGGACGAATGCAGACTTCACGAGGCGATTATAAGGTGCGATCTCGCCGGTGGCAAGGATGTCCCCGGGAATCTGCCACGAACGGCGCACGCCCGATACTCACCCCGAAACGACGGAGATCCGATGATTCGCACGTTTGCTCTTGCTGCTGCACTGCTGGCGGCGCCACTCGCCTTCGCAGATGCGCTGGCGCTTGTTCAAGCCCAGCCCACCCCACCCCAGTCGGAAGTGAAGCTCTCCAACGGTGAGATGCTGAAGGGCGAAGTCACGAAGCAGGATGCCAATGGCATCGTGCTCAAGCACCCGGTGCTTGGCGATATCGCGCTGCGCCCAGACCAGTACACCGAGGTCAAGCCGATCGTGCCGCCGGCGCCGGCCTCGCCCTGGAAGTCCTACGTGAACGCCTCGGTCTCGGGCGTGCAGTCGACCAACGACACCATCGACGTGCGCCTGGCCGGCGGCACGCTCTACAAGGAGGATGGCTGGCTCTTCCAGTTCGACGCCCAGTGGTACTACCGCGCCAACAACGGCGATGCGCAGGACAACAACATCCTGGCCACGCAGATCCTCGAGCGCGACCTCGGCGAGAGCCGCTGGACGATCTTCGAGAAGGCCCAGTTCGAGTACGACGAGTTCCAGTCGTGGAAGCAGCGCTACAGCGTCTTCGGCGGGGTCGGCTACCGGCTCTACCAGGGCAAGCCGCTGGAATTGACGCCCCGCATCGGTTTCGGTGCCACGCGTGAAGAAGGCACGAGCGACCGTTGGTACCCCAGCTTCCTTGCGTCCTTCGAGGGTCTGTGGACGATCAACGACGAGCAGCGCGTGAAGTTCGGCGGCCAGTACGTACCCGATGTCGCCAACTTCCAGGAGTTCTACTTCTTCAACGTCTACGCGGACTTCATCTGGGACATCCCCAACACCGACAACCTCTCGTTCATCGCGGGCATCCGCGACGAGTACAACTCGAGCGCCACCGACGGCACGGCGAAGAACGAGCTCCGGTACTACGCGGGCATCCAGTTCAACTTCTGAGCCCGGCCTCAGGCCTTCGTCGAACCGCACCCCGCCCTCGCTGGCGGGGTGCTGTCGTGAATGGCGGGTGCTGATCGGTCTCGAACTCGGGCGTCATGGTGCATCCCGGGCTGGCGTCGTAGGCTCCCGTGGTGCTGCCCGACCACCAAATGGATGCCATCCGTTTCGAGGAGTTCTGCAACGATCTCCTCCGCCCGCTCGCCATGCCGCGCCGCGAGGCGCTGCGCGTCGAGGTTGCTCACTTCGCCGAGCGCGTGGCGCCGTCGGTCGCGCAGCGCGCGAAGCGGACGACGGTCGACCTGGGCTACCGATGGGGTCCGATCTGGTCGACCGCGTGGTTCCGCGTGCGCGGCACGATGCCGCGGGAGTTCGCTGGTGAGCGCGTGCTGCTGCGGTTCTCGAGCGGCACCGAGGCGTGCGTCTGGGTCGACGGCGTGCCCCACGCGGGGCTCGATCCCTACCACGACACGGCGCCGATCGCGCCGCTCGTGTGGAACGATCGCGCACGGGGCCGCGCCAGCCAACAGGTCGATCTGTGGATCGAGGCCGCGTGCAATCTCCCGCTGGGCGCCACGACCTTCTGGTGGGACCAGCCCGAGGTTCGGGCGCGGTGGAACGAGCGCAAGCCCGGAAGGCTCGAGTGCGCCGAACTCGTCGTGCTCGACGAGCCGATGTGGCAGTTCACCGAGCGCTTCGACCTGCTGCGTCGGTGCCTGTGGCACGGGAGCGCCGAGGACCCGCGCACGAACGACCTTCGCCGTGGACTCGACGCGATCGTGCGGGCGATCCCTGCGGCCACGATCTCGCGCGAGCTCGTGCTTGCCCAGCTGGGCGCGCTCGATGCCCTGCTGAAGGGGTCAGCCGATTCGATGCAGGCCACGACCTGCGTGCCGATCGGCCACGCGCACATCGACACCGCCTGGCTCTGGCGGATCGATGAGACACGGCGCAAGTGCGTTCGCTCCTTCGCGACGGCACTCCGCTCGATCGAGCGCTTCCCCGGCTTCACCTTCCTCTGCAGCCAGGCCGCGCAGTACCGCATGGTGCAGGAGGAGAGCCCGGCCCTCTTCGCGCAGATCCGCGCGGCCGTGAAGGCCGGCCGATGGGAACCCAACGGCGCGATGTGGATCGAGCCCGATGGCACCTGCCCGAGCGGCGAGAGCTTCATCCGGCAAATCGTGCACGGCACGGGCTGGTGGCGCGAGCAGTTCGGGGCTGCCGCTCCGCAGCGGTTCCTCTACCTGCCCGACACGTTCGGATTCCCCGCCTGCCTGCCGCAGATCATGGCGCTCGCCGGGCTCGACACCTTCATCACCAACAAGATGATCTGGAGCGGCACCAACCGCTTCCCGCACGTGACGTTCCGCTGGCGCGGGCTCGACGGCACCGATGTGCTCAGCCACTTCACGCCGGGCCACAACTACAACAGCGAGTTCCTGCCGAACGACCTCGTGGCGGCGGCGCGCAACATCGAGCGCCAGGATCGTGGCCGGGTGCGCGCCTACCTGCAGCCGTACGGCTGGGGTGATGGTGGCGGCGGTCCCGATCCGTCGCAGATCGAACGGGCGGCGAATGCGCGTCGTTCGCAGGGCTTGCCGACATGCGAACCGATGAAGGCGGGGGACCTCTGCGGCGAGCTGCATCGGCAGGCGCGAGCGAGCGAGCGTCGGGGTGAGCCGCTGCCGATCTGGGACGGTGAGCTCTACCTCGAGGCGCACCGCGGCACCTACACCAGCCAGCGGTGGATCAAGCAGGCCAACCGCCGCGCCGAGCGGCTGCTTCGCCAGGTCGAGATGCTCGCCGTGATCGCGCCGATGCAGCGCAGCGACGAGCGAGCGCTGCTCGCCGAACTCGACGGACTCTGGAAGACCGTGCTGCTGCACCAGTTCCACGACATCCTGCCAGGTTCGAGCATCAAGGCCGTCTATGACGACGCGCGCGTTGCGATGGGTGCAGCGCTCAAGCGGCTCGAAGCGCTGCGTGACGATGGCCTCGACCGCATCCGTGCGCGGGTGCCGGCTGCCGGCGAGGTCATCTTCAACCCGGCGAGCACCGCGATCGAGCTTGAACCGATAGGCGATGAGGGTGCTGCCGAGCCGCGCATGCAGGAGATCCCTGAGTGCGGCGTCTCGACCGTGCGCCGCCCCCGGCCCGGAAAGGCCACGGCCACGCGAACCACGCTCAGGCTCGGCCACGACGTCGCCGAGTTCGATGCCCAGGGCCGAGTGACGTGGGTCGAGCGCGACGGCGTCTCGTGCGCTGCACGCGATGGGCATGGACTCAATGAGCTCGCGCTCTACGAGGATCGGCCCCGCCGATGGGAAGCGTGGGACACCGACCGCGAGCATGCGGAAAAGCCCATTCCGATCACCGGACGCCCGACGATCACGCCGATCGTGCGTGGCGGCGTGCCCATGCTGCGCATCGAGCGGGCGCTCGGCCGCGCGAGCCGCATCGTGCAGACCTGCAGCCTGCGTCCCAACGAGGCGTTCCTGCGCATGCACACGCGCCTTGACTGGCGCGAGGAACGCACGGTGCTGCGCGCGCTCTTCCCCACCGGCCTGCGCAGCCGCAGCGTGCGCTTCGGCACCCAGTTCGGATGGATCGACCGCGACGCGCACGACAACACGAGCTGGCAGGCGGCGCAGTTCGAGGTGCCCGGCCACGACTGGATGCTCATCCACGATGGCCAGAACGGCGTGGCGATCCTCGACGATGGCATCTTCGGCAAGAGCGGGAAACTTGGTTCGATGGGCCTGACGCTCGTCAAGAGCCCGAACTTCCCGGATCCGACCTGCGACCGCGGTGTGCACGAGTTCGACTACGCGATCCTGCCGGTCGGGCCGGATGCATCCTCGGTCGCCGTGCAGGCTGAATGGTTCAACAACCCGCCCATCACGGTGGCCACGGGTCGCGCCGGTGCTGCGGCCGCAGGCATGCATCCGGTCGGCATCCTCGCGTTCGGCGACGGCCTGCTGGAAGTGAGCGCCATGAAGCCCGCGGCCGACGGCAGCGGTGATGTCGTGGTGCGCCTGGTCGATCACTCGGGCGCGCCGAGGCAGGTCCTCGTGTCGCCGACGATGCCCCACGCCGAGGTCGTGCGGTGCGATCTCATGGAGGCGCCGCTCGCGCGCACGCGGCTGTCGCCCCGCACGGACGGCGACGGCTGGTGGCTGGGCCTGCGCGCGTTCGAGATCGCCTCGCTGCGGATCCGCCGGGCGGGGCGTCGTTAGCATGGCCGCATGACGCTCGCGACCGTCGACTGGCTCATCGTCATCGGGTTCGTCGTCGCGCTCGCGCTCTCCGCATGGAGCCTCCGTGAGCACGCGCGCAGCGTGAGCGGCTTCCTGAGCGCGAACCGGCTCGCGGGCCGCTACCTGCTCACCGTCTCCTACAACATGGCCCAGGTCGGCGTGATCACGCTGGTCTGGTACTTCCAACTTGGCTACGACGTGGGGTTCACGCAGTACTGGTGGGGCTACCTCGAGGGGCCGTCGCTGATCCTGCTGGCGATCACGGGCTGGGTCATCTACCGATTCCGCGAGACCCGCGCGATGACCCTCGCGCAGTTCTTCGAGATGCGCTACTCCAAGCGCTTCCGCGTCTTCAGCGGCGTGGTCGCGTTCGTGAGCGGCATCCTGAACTACGCGATCTTCCCCGGCGTCACGGCGCGGTTCTTCATCGCCATGCTGGGCCTGCCGGCGGAGTTTTCGGTCGCTGGCATGTCGGTCGAGACCTTCCCGGCGGTCATGGGTGCGCTGCTGGCCTTCGCGGTCTTCATGGTCTTCGCCGGCGGCATGCTGGCGGTGCTCGTCACCGACTTCTTCCAGGGCGTCTTCTGCTTCTGCACCTTCGTCACGGTCTGCTACTGGGTGCTGCTCAAGTTCCCCTGGCTCAAGCTCGAGGAGACGATGGCCATGCTGCCGGCCGGCAAGAGCATGGTGAACCCGCTCGGGCTCGAGGACGAGGGCAACTTCAACGTCGTCTACTGGCTCATCAGCGCGTTCACGCTCTTCTATGCGTGCCGTGCCTGGCAGGGGGACCAGGGCTACAACAGCGCGGCACGCGATGCGCACGAGGCCCGCATGGGCCAGTTGCTCAACGGCTGGCGCTACCGCACGCTGATGCTCGTCACCGTGCTCATCCCGCTGGCCGTGCGCGCGTTCCTCACGCACCCGGACTGGGCCGAGGCCGCCGCGCCGCTCCAGGCGCAGATCGCCGCCCAGCCGACGGAAGCGCTGCAGGCGGAGATGCGCGTGCCGCTCGCGCTTGGCGTGATGCTGCCGACGGGGCTGCTCGGCCTGGTCGTGGCCGCCATGCTCGGCGCCGCCATCAGCACCGACAGTGCCTACATGCACTCGTGGGCGAGCATCGCGGTGCAAGACATCGTGCTGCCGTTCCGCCGTACGCCGATGACGCCGCGCGCGCAGCTGCTGCTGCTCAAGGGCGCCGTGCTGGCGGTGGCGATCTTTGCCTTCATCTTCAGTTGGCACTGGCAGCCCAAGGAGTACGTGGCGATGTACGGGGCGCTCACCGGGAGCATCTTCGTTGCCGGTGGCGGCGCGGTGATTATCGGCGGGCTCTACACGCGCTGGGGCAATGCGATCGGAGCCTGGAGCGCGATGGTGTCGGGCATGGTCGTGTGCCTGGTCGGTGTCGTTGCGCTCAACACGCTCGACGGCACGCTCGAGCGCTGGGCCGCTGGCGATTCGGGCACGCTGATGTCGTGGTGGGCCGCGGTGGCGACGTGGTTGCGAGCGCACTTCACGGGCATGGAGCTGAGCTTCGCCGCCATGATGGTGGCGTGCGTGGCGTACGCGGCCGGCAGCCTGCTCGGGCGCGCCGCGCGGCGCCATTCGCCCGAGGGTTCGCTCGCCGACGACGGCTGGTTCGACCTCGATCGCATGCTGCACCGCGGTCGCTGGCGCATCGAGGGCAGTGCCGAGGCCGACGCCGCGCCGGCCACGATCCTCGAAAAGCTCGGGTTCGACCGGCAGTACAAGGGCTGGGACCGGTTCGTCGCGGTGCTCACGCTCGCGTGGCCGCTGGCCTTCACGGCCCTCTTCTGCGTGGCGACGCCGTGGCTCCTCTGGCGCAAGGCGCAGGGCGAACCCGTGAGCGATGCGCAGTGGTCGTGGTACTGGGGCATCTGGAGCTGGTTCATCCTGGCGGCCAGCACGATCGTGATGGTGTGGTTCACCGTGGGCGGCCTGCGCGACTACGCACGCTTGCGTCGCGATCTGCGGACCTACCGACCCGATGATCGCGACGACGGACAGGTGCACTGACGCGCGTTGGCCCTTGACCGGTCAGCCGAGGTTCACGCCGCGGCAGGAGGCAGGTCTGGCGGCGACAGGCGCAACCCAAGCAGGTGATGAGGCAGCGTCGTGATGATGTAGAACGCGATGCTCGCCACGGCGAGCGACTCAGCATCAACGCCGTCCAGCCACCAGCAGAGCCACGCGAGGCAGACCGCAGTGGGCGCCATCAGTGGAAGGCTCAGTCGATGGATGCGGATGATGCGTGACGTGATCGAGTCGTGCGCCAAGGGGTGCCGATCGTCGTCGACGATCGACGAGGTGCAGGCGAGCCGTCGCGTGTGACGAAACGCGTGGACGCCAAGGAAGAAGCAGCCGACGGCGCAGAGCGGATCGACCGTGCTGGCCACGGTGGCGACCAGCCCGTGCTCAACGAGGTCGAGCGCCGCGTCGCGACGATGGCCGGCGCGGAGCCGTGCGATGGCGCTCACGATGGCGAGGACAAGTCCGGTGGCGATGCCCACCCACGCCAGCCGCTGAAGCACCTGCAGGTCAGGCTGCCACGCAGAGCGCCACGCGACCGGCATGGACTCGGCGATCCGTTCGAACGGTGCCCAGGCACGCGTCGGGTCGGCAGCAAAGACGCAGGACAGCAGGAGGAAGCCGCGCGCAAAGACGAGGCACCATCGAGCCGCCCGCCCATCATCATCGGCGCCCACTGCGGTCGCGTCGGCCATGCCGAAGTGGAAGACCGTGAGCAGCAGAAACAGCAGTGAGGTGGTGCCCGGTTGCCATGCCAAGAGCGCCAGGCTCCCCGCCATGAGCAGCAGGTACCCACTGAAACCGATCAGCCTCGTGAAGAAGCCCGTTCGGCCGAACAGTCGAGCGGCCACCGTCCAGTCCGCCGCACCGTGCGGCATGCCGAAGACGATGAGCGCGATCACGAACGGCCAGGGTGCCAGACGCTCGGTCAGGTCGGGCGCTAGGACACCAACCGTGCACGCGAGCCCGAGCATGGTCCACGGCACGGTGCGGGCGCCGAACCATGACACGCGCCCCGTCGCCGCCGGCAGGCGATGGCTCCAAGTGGAGCCAACGCTTGGCACGGCAGTCGACGGGGCGCGGTACAGGAGCATCGATTCAGCGGATCAGGCGTTCTCTTCGAGGCCCTTCACGCCCTGGTAGCAGACCAGGCCGAAGAAGACCTTGTTGATGACGTCGGCCACGTTGTAGCAGACCTCGCGCCAGCTCTCGCCGTTGCCGCCGTTGAGCGCCATGAGGAAGCCGACCGGGTAGATCACCCAGCCGATCGTCACGAAGAGGCGCATCGACTTCAGGCTGGCCTGGATGCTCGCGGGAGCGGTCTCCATGGCCTCGGTCACCTTGGTGAAGAGCATGTACACGATGTAGAGCCACGAGCCGCAGCTGACCACGTACCAGGTCCACCACTGCTGGCTGCCGGTCGGGCTCTCCTCGGCCACCCACGCGGTCACGAGCATGACCAGCGACCAGAACACGAGGCCCTTGAAGAGCTCTGCGCCCTTCTTGCCCAGGTTCAGGAGCAGCGGGAACTCCATGACGAGCAGCGGCACCGTGATCAGCCAGTCGATGTAGCGGTAGGCCGTCGGGAACTGCTTGATGGTCGCGCCCTCGATGCGCGTGCCGTCGGCGTTGAACAGGCTGGCCACGCCCTCGAGGTAGATGCCGCTCATGCGCCAGTAGTGGAAGCACGCGACCGCGCAGATGATGCCGGCCACGGTCATCGCGGTCTGGTACTGGACCTGCACGGTCTTGCGCTGCAGCCAGAAATACACGGCTCCGGCGCCCATGGCCACCGTCGAGAGCCAGAAGAGGTACATCGTCACCCCCTCCATGGTCAGCCCGGCGTTGAGGGCACGCATCGTCGTCGACATGTCTGCGAGTAGTGGCGTCACGAGATGATCTCCATTGGCCCCCCCGCAGGACCCACCGAGGGCCGTGCCGGGACGCCGGTCTTGGGAGCGAACGCGGGTCGTTCCGAATTCCGTATTTGCGGATCCGGAGTCGTTGGATTCGGGGACTTTGGGCCAGACCCCGGTTTCGGTCGACAAATCGGCCTCCACGGCGCGCAAACCGCGTTCGTGCCCTGCATCAGGGCCGCGGCGACGGTCCGGCGCCAGCCCGCACGCACCGGAACCCCAGGTGCTGCATCCCCGTGTCCGGGGTCTGGCTCATGCGGGCGCTCGGGCGGTAGCTCGCGCAGTAGGAGTCGTTGCACAGGAACGAGCCGCCGCGGACCACGTGGCTCACGGGGGCATCGGGGTTGCGCGGGTCCACGGACGACCCCGGGCCCTGCGGGTTGGCGGTCACCGCCCCGGGGCCCACGGCCTCGACGCGCAACTCGTACGCGTCCGGGCGATAGCGGTCGCTGCACCACTCCCACACGTTGCCGGCCATGTCGAAGAGGCCGTAGCCGTTCGGCGGGAACCGCCTCACGGGCGCGGCGAGCGCAAACCCGTCCTCCGCGGTGTTGCGGTCGGGGAACCGGCCTTGCCAGGTGTTGGCACGCGCGGGGCTGACCGGTTCGTTGCCCCAGGAGTTCACGGCGCCTTCGAGCCCGCCGCGCGCGGCGAACTCCCACTCCGCCTCCGTGGGCAGGCGCTTCCCGGCCCAGCGGGCGTACGCCTCGGCGTCCTCGAGCGCCACGTGCACGACGGGCTCGTCGCCCGCGCCGTCGACGGAGCTGCCCGGCCCGCGCGGGTGGTTCCAGCATGCGCCCGGGGTCCAGGTCCACCAGCGGTCGTAGCGGTCGAGGTCCACGGGTTCCGCGGGCGGCGTGAAGACCAGCGCGCCCGGCGCGAGCTGCGCGTCCGGCGGCTTCGGCGTGCCGGGCGGCACCTGCGTGCGGAGCTCCTCCCAGTCGATGGGCCGCTCCGCGACGGTGCGGTAGCCGGTCGCCGCCACGAACGCGGCGAACTGCGCGTTGGTGACCTCGGTGGCGTCCATCCAGAACCCGTCGATGCGCACGCGGTGGAGCGGCCGCTCGTCGGCGCGCGCGAGCGGGTCCGCGCTCCCCATCGTGAACTCGCCGCCGGGGATCCAGGCCATGCCGGCGGGCGCGCCCGGGGCGGGGGCCGCGGACGACGGCGCCCGCGACGCGTCCGGCGAGCAGCCGAGCAGGCACGCCACGGGAACGAGGGCTCGGAGGACCTGCTGCACGGCACGCCAAGGCTATCGCGCCGCGCCCGTCCCCCGGCGATACTCCGCACCATGGACACCGCCGCCACCATCCATGGCGCCCTGCCCTGCCCGGGCTGCGGCACGCCGCGCCGCGACGAGTCGTTCCGCGAACCGTGCAGCGCCTGCCGCGCGCCCGGCTTCACCGCGGACCTGCTGGTGAGCGTCGTCGGCCTGGGGGCGGGCGGCGGGAAGGTCGGGATGATCGTGCTCGGCACGATCCTCGCGGGGCTCGTCGCGCTGACCGTGGCCATCGCGACCGGGCGGACGGGCGTCGATCCGAAGGAGACGGACGTGTTCGCGCTCCTCGTCGGCACCCTCGCCTTCCTCGTGGCCCTGTGGTGGATCTCGACCGTCGTGCGCACGGTCCGGGCTCCGTCGCGCGGGCGCCTCCGGTCGCCCGAGGACGCGGTCCTCGAGATCACGCCCGACGCCGTCACGGTGCGAGCCCTCGGCCGCGAGTCGATCGAGATCCCGCGCAGGTCGATCATCCGGCTCACCGACCGGCCGATGAACGACCGCTCCACGCTCCTCGTGATGCAGACCGAGCGCATCGGGTTCAGTGCGCCGCGCAGCTTCCGGCTCCACCACGGGGACACGGACGGCTTCTCGCTGCCGATCATGATCCTCGGCGATCGCACCGCCCGCGAGGAGTGCGTGCGCGCGATCGAGCGGACGCTCGACATGCGGGTCACGGCGCCGTCGATGCCGGCGTGAGCGGGCGATTCCCCGGGCGCACTGGCCCCACGCCGTCGGCAGCGCGCGACGATCCCCCCGACCGGCCGTCAGCAGCCGGGCCCTTCGCCGCGCCGGCCGGCGGTGATGACGACGGTCCGCTCGCCGAGGTTCGCCGTCGGCCCGGGCAGCCGCAGGACGAACGCCTCCCCCTCGCGGAAGCGGATCCAGGTGGGCTTGAGCCAGTACCCGTCCGCGTCCTCGAA
>JAGWXC010000051.1 GCA_018970045.1 Planctomycetota bacterium
GGGGTCGGCGTGAGCGTGCTCTGGCGCTGGGTCTTCGATCCGGATGGCGGCCTCATGAACCGCCTGCTCGGCGGCGTGATCGCTGGCGCGGACCGCATGCTCGGGTGGTTCGGTGCAGGCCCCACCGGCCTGGTCCCGCCGGAATGGTTCGAGGCCGACGCGGCCGTCTGGGGCGCGCCCGCGTTCGCCATCATGAGCTTCTGGTTCATGGGCGGCACGATGATGGTCTACCTGGCCGGGCTGCAGCAGGTGCCGATCGATCTGCACGAGGCCGCCTCGATCGATGGCGCTGGCCGGCTGCGCCGCTTCGTCAGCGTGACGCTCCCGATGCTCAGCCCGGTGATCCTCTTCAACGTGATCATGGCCGTCATCGGCAGCTTCCAGGTCTTCACCCAGGCGTTCGTGATGACCGGCGGCGATCCGAACAACCTCACGCGCTTCTACGTGCTGTACCTGTACAACCAGGCGTTCGAGTTCTACGAGATGGGCTACGCAAGCGCGATGGCGTGGCTCTTGCTGGCGATCGTGCTCGCGCTCACGGTCGTCCTCATGCGCACGAGCGCGCGCTTCGTCCACCACGAGGGGGCGCCGCGATGAAGTCGCTCCGCCCCTGGTTCAAGTCCGCCCTGCTCGCCGCCGGCTCGGTCGTCTTCCTGTTCCCGCTCTGGTGGATGGTCGTCGTGAGCCTCGAGACCCCCAAGCGCGCGGGCGCGGCCATGACCGGCCAGGACGGCATCGCCCTCTGGCCTGCGGATCCACAGTGGGGCAACTACGCCGAGGCCCTTGCCGAGATGGGCAGCGAGCCCTGGGTCGGCTTCGTGAATGCACTCGCGAACTCGATCGTCGTCACCACGCTGGTCGTGATCGGCACCGTGCTCAGCAGCAGCCTCGTGGGCTTCGCGTTCGCGCGCCTGCGCTGGCGTGGACGCGGCGCGCTCTTCACGCTGATGCTCGCCACGATGATGCTGCCCGGGCAGGTCACGCTGATCCCGCTCTTCCTGCTCTTCCGAGGACTGGGCTGGATCGACACGATCCTGCCGCTGGCCGTGCCCGCCTTCTTCGGCAACGCCTTCTTCATCTTCATGTACCGGCAGTTCATCCTGCAGGTGCCCGAGAGCCTGGTCGAGGCCGCCAAGGTCGATGGTCACGGCTGGCTCGGCATCTGGTGGACCGTGATCCTGCCGCTGTGCCGCCCGGTCACGGCGATCTGCGCGGTCTTCACGTTCATCGGCACGTGGAACGACTTCATGGGGCCGCTCGTCTACCTGCACGCCGAGGAGCAGTCCACGCTCGCGGTCGCCCTGAACAGCTTCCGCAACCAGTACGGTGGGCTCGACGACGTGCACCTGCTCATGGCGGCGAGCCTCGTCACCATGCTCCCCTGCATCCTTCTCTTCATCGCGGCCCAGCGGCAGTTCGTCGAAGGACTCGCCCGCGGCGCCGTCAAGGGCTGACACGAAAGGCAACCATGGCAGAGGTCATCCTCCAGTCGGTCGGCAAGGTCTATCCCGGCGGCGTGCGCGCGGTGCAGGGCGTGGACCTGCATGTGCGCCACGGCGAATTCATCGTGCTCGTCGGGCCATCGGGCTGCGGCAAGAGCACCACGCTGCGCATGGTCGCTGGCCTCGAGGAGATCAGCGAGGGCACCATCGCCATCGGCGGGCGCGTGGTCAACGACATCGCACCGAGCGATCGTGACATCGCGATGGTCTTCCAGAACTACGCGCTCTATCCGCACATGACCGTGGAACGGAACATGGCCTTCGGTCTTGAGCGCCGCCGCCGCCACGGCAGCCTGCTTCGATCCCTGCTGAGTCCGGCCTACGCCGCGGAGCGCCGCGCCGAAAGCGCGCGGATCCAGGCCCGCGTCGACGAAGCCGCCGGCCTGCTGGGCCTGCGTCCCCTGCTGCAGCGCATGCCGCGCGAACTCTCCGGCGGCCAGCGCCAGCGTGTCGCCGTGGGCCGTGCGATCGTGCGCGATCCGGCGGTCTTCCTCTTCGACGAACCCCTGTCGAACCTCGATGCGAAGCTCCGCGGCGAGATGCGCACCGAGCTGCGCATCCTCCATCGCCGGCTCGGCGCAACCATGATGTACGTCACGCACGACCAGGAGGAAGCCATGGGGCTCGCCGACCGCATCGTGGTCATGAAGGATGGCCTCGTGCAGCAGATCGGTTCGCCGTCCGAACTGTACGACCGACCCGTCAACCGCTTCGTGGCCAGCTTCATCGGCACACCGACCATGAACTTCGTCGAGGGCGAGGTGGAGCGCGATGGCAACGCGCATGCACTTCGATGGGCCGGCGGGCGCATCACGCTGCCGAGCGGCATCACGCTCTCCACCGCGCGTGCGGCGATCGGGATCCGTCCCGACACGCTCGCGCCTGTGGCCGACGGCCCCTTCCGCGGCACCGTGCAGTCGATCGAGTTCCTCGGCGACCGAGCCGATGTGCTTGTGGAGTCAAGCGGCGTGCGGCTCAACGCGCGCGTACCAACCGATTCGGCCCGCAGCATGCGCGAGGGCGAGTCGATCGCCCTGGGCATGCCCAGCGTCGTCCACGTTTTCGACGGCGATGGCCAGCGAGCCGGCTGATCGCTGCGGACCACTGCGAACTTTTGCGGTGTTTCGCCGCGCTGCCTTCTTGGTGCCGGATGATGCTCGCCGTACGCTGAGGGCATGCGTTTTGACCAGGCCGTCTGGGAAAGCATGCCCATCATCGAACGGATGGGCTACACCATGTCATGCATTCTCGACCGGGCGCAGCGGTTCTCGGCTGCCCTTCGTGCCGCGAACATCCCGCACGCTGTTTGTGGCGGGCTCAGTGTCATGGCCTGGGTCGAGTCCAGGGATCCTGGCCGCGCCCGCTCCACCAAGGATGTCGATGTCTTGATGCGCCGGGAGGACCTGCCCCGCGCCGCAGTTGCCTTGGCTCCTTCGGGGTTCATGTACGTCGAGGTGCGAGGGATTCCCATGTTTCTGGATGGCGAAGACGGGCTGCCGAGCCAGGCTGTACATGTCGTTGTTGCCAACGAACTGTCCTCACCGCATGAGCGGATCGCCACACCGGACCTCGGACCATCGTGCACCGATGAGCAGGCACCATGGCCCCGGGTCGACTTGGTTCGACTGCTCGAAATGAAGCTCCTCGCCATGCGTCCGCACGACATCGCGCATCTGGGCGACCTGCTCCGCGTCGGGCTCATTGATCGCAGCTGGCGCGAGCGCATCCGCCCCGAGCTTCGCGAACGATTCGATCGTGCCTACGACGAGGCCGAGCGCCACTACGGCGATTCGGCGCACTGAACGTTCGTCACGCGACTCAGCTGCCCCAGGCGCTCAGCAGCATGCCGAGGTCGGCGCCGTCCACCACGCCCGACCCGTCGATGTCGCCCGTGCCGGTGCCGCCCCAGTTGCCCAGCAGGATGCCGAGATCTCCGCCATCCACGGTACCCGAACCATCCAGGTCCTCGGGGTCGGTCGGCGGCGGCGGGTAGGTGCACGTGCCCTGCGTGAAGATCGCGCAGGAGTAGGCGCCCAGGCTGATCAGGCCGCTCTGGCCCAGACCGTCCCACGCCACGCCATTGCCCTCGGTGTCGAAGCACGGATGGTTGGCGTAGTCGCTGCCGTAGCCCGGCCAGTCACCGTTGAAGATGCAGCGCCAGAGTCCGCCGCGCGGCAAGCCGATGCGGTAGTTGGAGATCGGGTTGGTGCTGAAGTTGAAGACCACGACCACGTCGTCGCCCGCACCACCGTTCTGCCACCGGTGCATGCCGAGCACCTTGTTGAAGTTGTTGACGTGGAACACGTTCGTGTTCTGGCCCGACAGCCCCTCGGTGCACCCGTAGTCGTTCTTGCGCAACTTGATCAGGTCGGTGTAGTGGCGCAGCGTGCCGGCGTAGGTGGTCGCCTTGCTCCAATCGAGCGGGTCGCTGTCCTGGAACCAGCCATCCTCGAGGAACTCCTGCCCCTGGAAGAGCATCGGGATGCCCGGCGTGGTCATGACGATCGCGCCGCCGAGCATCGAGCGCTTGCGGCTGAACCAACTGCCCGGATTGCTCGCCCAGATCTCGCTCGGCACGCGCTGCTTGCCGTTGGCCACCTCGTCGTGGCTCTCGGTGTAGACGATCCGTTGCTCGATCTGGCCGTTGTAGCCGTACAGGATCGCATCCTTGACCGCGAACATGTTGCGGTCGGCATCGTTGGGCGTGATCAGGTTGCCGCGGATGTTCGGGAAGAAGCCCGGATCCCACTGGCTGTCGAAGCCAGCGCCGCCTTCGCCTGTCGTCTTGCCCAGCCATGGATTCAGGTCCATGTCCTCGGCGATCATGAACTTCCACGGCTGCGTGGCGTCGACCGAATCGTTGATCCACTGCAGGAGCGACCAGCCCTCGGGGATGTCCACGCCGTTCTGGTCGGTGCGCCGGATGTACTTGGTGCCGTCCATGCGGAGGCCGTCCATCCGGAACTCCTCCAGCCACATCATGCAGTTGTCTTTGATGTACGTCCGCACCTCGCCGCGCGTGTAGTCCGGGCGCGTGTTGCCCCAGGGCGTGTTCAGGCGGAAGTCGTTGAAGAAGTAACTGCCGCCGCCCGTGCCCGAGTACCAGTGGTCGAAGCGCCACAGGTCCATGTCGTTGGGCCCGAGGTGATTGAAGACCACGTCGCCCATGACCGCGATGCCGCGCGAGTGCGCGTCGTCGATGAAGGCCTTGAGGTCGTTCGGCGATCCGTAGGCGCTCTCCACGCTGTACGGGTACGACGGGTTGTAGCCCCAGGAATAGTCCCCCGGGAACTCGTTGATCGGCATGAGCGCGATCGCATTGATGCCAAGGTCCTGCAGGTGCTGCAGCTTCTGGCGGACGTTTGCGAAGTTGCCCGGCACGCCCGCGGTGGGAGCGAAGAACGCTCCGGGGTGCATCTCGTACATCACGAGCTTGCGCCACTGCGGCATCGTGAACTGGTGCTGCCACGTATACGAGGCCGGGTTGTAGATGACAGAATCGCCGACCGAGCTCGTCAGGTCACGCGCGCGGGGGTCGTTGCGCCAGGCCGCGCTGGTTCCGCGCTTGACGAAGAACTTGTACCGCTGGCCAGCGGTCACGAACGGGACGTCGCCGCTCCAGTAGCCGTTGAACTCATTGCTGAGCACGTACTGCGTCGAGTTCCAGCCGTTGAAGGTCCCCCCCACCGCCACGCTGTCGGCGAACGGAGCGAAGACGCGGAAGGTGGTTCCGTATTGCCCCGCCGACGAATACGGGATGGCTCCGATGCCGGGTCGTGTGGATGGAGGCAGCGCCATCACGGAGGAGGCGCAGGCGAGCACGGCGGCGACGGTCGTCAGGGTGCGAGCCATCATGGCTGCGAAGTCTAGGTTGGGGCGTGGAGCGCGCCACTTCGCAGGCAAAAAAACGCAAGGGTCCCCGCCACGGGGACCCTTGGAGATTGCAGAGGTGAAGATCGGCGAATCAGGGTGCGCACGGGCCCCATGCGGCGAGCATGGCACCCAAGTCGCTGCCACCGACCGAGCCATCGCCATCGAGATCGGGCGACGCGCCACCCCAGCCGGCAAGGAGCGCGCCGAGGTCAGCACCACCGACCTCGCCATCGCCGTCGACGTCGGCCGGGCACTGGCTGCCGCCGCCGCCGGCCGAGACGGTGACGTACTGAAGGCCCGGAATCGCCTCGAAGTTCACCAGTCGCGGCTCGGCCAGGTTCGGGCAGCCGTTGCAGCCGCCGGTGAACTGGTTCGACAGGTAGTCGTGGCCGCCACCGTTGACCATGGCCACGACCTTGATGTCGCCGGTGCCGGGGTATCCGATGATGTTGAGCGGAAGCTTCACTTCGACGCCGGTGCCGCAACCAGAGCCGCTGCCGGTCGTGGTGGTGGCGTCATAGGCGGGAACGCCAGCGGTGTTGCTGTTGTTGGTGGCGATCTCGACGCCTTCCTGGCTCACGATGGCCGATCCGGGCACCGCGCTGCCAATGTAGCCGCCGGAACCGCCGCCGGTCGCCAGCATCTGCGCGATGTTGGCGTAGCAGGTGATGGGGCCGCCGCCATTGGTGGTCGTCACGTAGAAGTCGGCCTCGAAGCCAGCATCGAACGTGAGACCGGGGTTGGTGGCGTTGGTGCCCATGCGGTTCAGGCCATTGAAGTCGACGTCCGGGTTGTCGCCGCGGACCGTGTTCTGCCCGCCTGGCGCACAGTCGATGAAGAGCTCGAACTTGTTGAAGTTCGACTCAAGGTTGCCGCCAATGAACAGGTAGAGGAACCCGCCCTGCACATCGAGCACGGCGTGCATGTTGTTGAGCTCGCTGCCGTTGCACTGGCCGACCAGGCCATCGGTCGCGTTGCCGAACTGCGTCGCAGTGTCCTGCGCCCACAGTTCAGCGCCGTACACGGCTGCATCCAGGGTGCCATCGACAACGATCTGGGCATGGGCCGAAGCCGCGCAAGCAAGGGCGGCCGCCGACAGGATGAAGGTCTTCACGGATCGATCTCCTCTGGAATCTGTTTCGAGACATGTGGTCGACCCGGGGCGCAAAGCACCCGAGTCACGGAATGACGGTCGACGAAAGATAGGCCCGAAGCCTCACTCCGCAAACGGAATCTGAGCCGATTGCGAGGGCGCCGCGGCGGCCAGCGGCGACGAGGTCGGCCCCGAGGAGCCTGGGAGAACCGCTCCAGCAGCCGCGAGCGGTGGCGCCGAGGCCGCCCCCCCCGCGACGACCAGCGGTGACGGTTCCGACGGATTATGGGCTCCAGCTGCCAAGATCTGGCTCGCGAGCACCTTGCGGCGAAGGCTGGCGACCACCGAGCGGCCGGGCTCCAGGGCATCCACCCGGTCGAGGTAGCCAGTCGTACGGTCCAGCTCACCTCGCGCGAACGCCGCACCGGCAGCGAGCACGTAGCCGTCGGAGGCATCGGGCTGTCGAGCCATGAGCCACGCCGCGGACCGTTCCACGCGAGCCCAGTCGCCGCACGCCCAGGCGGCTTGCCCCAGCAGCACCATGTGCTCGGGCGTGGGCTCACGCATGGAAAGCTCTGCCGTCACGAGTTGATCGCGCGCCGCAGCAGCCGACCCCGTCATCATCAGGCAGCGTGCACGGAGTCGTTGCATGTCCTCGCGCTCGGCGAGCTCGGCTGCGGCCGGCTTGACCAAGGCATCGAGGCACCCGCGCCAGTCGCCCGCACGGAACATGCGCCAGATCGACTCCTCGGCGAGGCCATCGCCTGACTGCACGGCAGCCTGCCGGGCGTGCTGGAGTGCGCGCGCTTCATCACCCTGCAGAGCATGGAGCTCGGCACGCAGCGCGCTCAGCGCCGCCGACTGGCCGAAGAACTGGTCGGCCGTGCACAGGCGCTCCTCGGCGCCCGCAAGGTCATCCATGGCAAGGCAACACTCCACCCCTGCCGCTGCGTACTGCAGGCGCGACGGCTCAAGCGACCATGCGGCGTCGTACCGCGCTAGGGCGACGGCATCATCGGAGCGGCGCTGCGCCTCCACGCCCAGGTAGTACAGGCATTCGTGGCACGTCGGGTCGATGGTGAGTGCGTACTCGAACGTGCGCTGCGCACCCTCGTACTGGCGCATCTCCTGCTGGATGCGACCACGCAGCGCCAAGTAGGAGGCTTCCTGCGGGAAGCGCCGGATGGCCTGGTCGATCGTGTCCAGGGCGAGCTTGTACTGGCCGTTGATGAGCGACTGCTGCGCCTGGTCGTAGGCGATCTGCGCGCCGGCACGATCGAAGCGATCATTCGCGGCGCGGCGATTCTCGATGCCACGTGCGGTGGGACCATGGCAGCCCGCGCCGATGATGGCGCACAGGCTGGCGACGAACAGCACCGAACCGCGTGGACGTTTGGTCATCATGGCGTGCCTCCGGTGGCAGGCGTTGCAGGAGCCGCAGGGGCGATCGCGGCGGGTGCGGGCGCAGCGGATGGCGGGGTGACGGGAGCGAACGACGTGGGTGCAGGCGCAGCCTGCGGCACAAACTGCTGCGGCGATGGTTCTGCGTGCAATTGCGGGATGGCGGTGTCTTGGAGGAGCAGATCCATCTGCTCGCGCCACCCACCCGGCACAGTGACGGCTGCGCCTTCGCGGATCCGCATCATGGCCGGGAGCACACTGTCCTGGCGGAGCGCGCTCTCGGCGTAATGGAGCGCCTTCGCCGCATCGCCGTTGCGCAGTGCTTCCTCAGCCTTGATCTGGTGGTTGAAGACCAGCTGCTCGCGCGTAAAGGGCAGCAGTCCCTGGCGTGCACCCACTCGCACGGACTCGGTGAACTGCAGCGCGGCGCGGCCTTCGGCGCTCGACTTCTCGTCGCCCATGAGCGTGGGCGTGACGAGGAAGAGGATCTCCGACTTCTTCACGATGTCATCCTGGCCCGTCAGGGCATCGCCCAGCACCGGGATGTCCGACACGTACGGTGTCTGCCGGCGGTTGCTGATGATCGTCTCACGGAAGAGCCCGCCGAGCACCACGGTCTGGCCGTCGCGCACCCGGACGTTGGTCTTGACTTCCTGCTTGAATTCGTTGGGAACCTGATACTCCTCGCCGTTGTACGTCAGGTTCTGCAATTTGTAGTCGCTCACGCTTGGCGAGAGCTCCAGCCGGATCATGCCGTCATCCGTGATGAACGGCCGGAACATGAGCTGGATGCCCACGTCGAGGAACTCGACGGTCTGCACGCTCACGTTGTCATTGACGGTCGTGCTCAGATAGGCCACACGCTCACCGACGTTGACCCGGGCGCGCTGGCGATTGAGGCACGTCACGCTCGGACGGGCGAGCACATTCGAATCGCTCACCTGATCCAGGATCTGCAGGAAGGCCGACACATGGTTGCCCAGAATGCCGACCTGGAAGTTCGGGCTCGTGCTCGGCGGCGCCTGGAAGTTCCGCACGGTGCCGGACTGAGACTGATCGGGATAGTTCGCGCCCTCGAAGTTGTCGGGGCCCCCGATCAGGCTGTCGACGATCGATTCGGGACCGTCGAGCACGCTGGCGAAGTCCACGCTGCCCGCAGCCGCGATGTCCAAGCCATAGGCGCTGGCATCATCGATGGCGGTCTCGACGACCATGCACTCGACCCGCACCTGCTTCGGCGCCACATCGAGCTTCTCGATGAGCTGCGCGATGCGGTCCACATTCTCGACGAAGTCGAAGACGAGCAGCTTGGCTTCGAGGGCGAAGTCATCAGCGCCGATGTCGTCGAAGTCGGGCTGCATGCCGCGCGGCACGGTGCCGCGGACCGTCATGGTCCCCTTCTCGCTCATGAGCGGCTTGGCGAAGGCTTCCGCATCCTGTGCACCCAGGAATTCCAGCGAAAACACTCGGCTCACCATCTGCCGGCGCGCGGCGTCGAGCTCGGCCAGTTCCTTCTTCGTGTAGACGAGGATGAAGTCGCCCTCCTGCCGGCTCGCGAAGCCGCGCACCTCGAGCACGGCCTGCAGGGCGGCATCGAAGGGAACATCGAACAGATTGACCGTGACCTTGCCCTTGACGCCCTCGCTGGCCACGATGTTGCGCTGGGTCTTGATGCTGAAGAGCTCCAGCAGCGTCACGATGTCCATGCCTTGGGCCTGCAGGGTCACGGTGCCGTGCGGCGTGATCTCGATCGTTGGCGGTGGCGCGGATTCGGCAGGCTCAGCCGCCGGCGCCTCGAGGGTCGGGGACTCCTGCGCAGTCGGTGCCGCGCCGGCCGGTGCTGCGTCAGGTGCTGCCGGAGCCGCAGATGGTGGAGTTGGAGCGGCAGGTGGTACCTGCGTTGCCGGCGCGCCTTGGGCAGCCGCCGACTGTGGACCTGCATTCTGGCCAGGTCCCGCCTGCGGCGCCGGTGCGCCTTGGGCTGCTGGGCTGGGCGCTGCTGCACCGTGCACCTGTGCGGCGAAACAACAGGCCGACAGCACGATGGCCGCGGTGATCACGGCAGGCGCACCCTGCTCGCGAGTGGCGATGAAGCGCGGCGATGTTGTCCTGCGCGTTCCGTGCATCGGACCTTCCCTGCCCACATCCTGCGGGCTGTGCCGGGACCCCGGCACCTCGGCTGCATCGGCATTCGCGCGACGTACGGTGAGAATTGGTGTGTTCAAGGGCCGGCGTACCAGCGCTCCGTCACGCCTCCTGTGGTCGGAGCGATTTCCAGTTCCAACCTGTCCGACGCCCCTGGGATGGACAACTCAACGACGGGTGCCGTGGCATCGGGCGCGACTGCCAAGGCCCCATAATGATTGAAGTTCAGCGTACCGGAGACCGCTCCGGCGATCGCGAGCCGCACATTCATGGCTTCCTCAAAGCCGCCCGGGCCGAAGGTCACCACGGTGTCCAGATCGCCGCGCACCAAGGTGTACCCCTGCGTCCCAATGGTCAGCACGGCGGGCTCAGTTGGGTTCGCCAAGCTCCACGCCTGGGCAGCCATCACGTCCGCCACCAAGCGCTCGCGCGCGGCCACGAGTCGTCCATGGGCCGAGTCGAGCATGGCCGGGATCGCCACCGCCGCAAGGCTGCTGACGATGACGAGCACGATGGAGACTTCGACCAGGCTGAAGGCTCGGCGGAATCGGTGGTGCATGGCTGGCTCCAGTCAGAAGTCGACGCGGATGCGGGTGGGAATCGACTGCGACCCGCCACGCGGCGGCGGCGCGCCCTCGGTCAGGCCCGTGATGTCATCGAGCGCGTGGTCGTAGAAGAAGCTCGCCGAGTTGCGCATGATCACGTGGTTGGCGCAGATGCGGCCATAGATCTCGGTGGTCCCGCGCAGCCACACTGGGTTCGTCGGCATGAAGATCGAGCCGATCACCGAGCAGTTGTTGAAGTCCCACAGGAAGATCGAGCTCAGGAAGGCCGGATCGGGGTAGATGCGCACGCGCCAGGGCTCCATGTACTGCGGCTCGCTCGGAGCATGATCGCTGCACGCATTGGCCTGCCACTGACCCATCCAGGCCTTCTTGTGCGGATCGCCCTGCTTCTTGGCGGCATTGGGCTCGCTGGAGCACGTCCAGTCCTTCCCAACCCACGAGTTGGCCATGGCCATGTCATAGGCCACGAAGAGCAGCAGCTGCGAGTTCTCCTTGAGCTCGATCGTGCTGTTGGAGCATGTGAAGCTGCGCGCATCGAGGTCGAACCACATGCGGGCCTTCATCACGATCTTCACGTTGCCGTTGATGATGAGCTTGCTGTTCTCGAGCTTCAGCTTGTCATCGATCCGGTAGACGCCGCTGTTCATCGTGACGGTGCTGCCGTTCACGATGTTCATGTCGCCGCCCCCGATCGGGATGCCGAAGAACTCGTTGCACTTGACGCGGGTCGGGTTGAGCGTGACGGTCGTCGCGCTGTAGGTCCTGTTGCCGGTGATCGTGGTCCCGCCGGCGAAGGTCGGCTCAGCCGGCGGCTGGATCGGCCGCGCGCTCTGGCCCTGGGGCATGCGCACCAGATCGACCTCGTCCGCGCTGCCGCCCGACACCGTCACGCTCTGCGCGGCGTATGGATGATGTAGGTACGCGCCGATGTCGTACTCATAGGAGTTCGGGAGCGCTTCCCAGTTGGCGGCGACCAGCGGGTTGCCGCCATTGAACCGGAAGAGCATGTCCGACGTGCCGTACTCCAGGTGCGCCACGCCGGCCCGAGCGGCACGCTTCACGGCTGCCGACTGGCTCGCGATCGCCGTCGCCATCGATGCCTGCGTGCCCGGCACATCGACCGGCGCACCCTCGAAGTACGCGCCCTCGCCGAGCTCCACCCCTTCGAGGCCGAACCATCCACGCTCAGCCTGCGTGCCGATGTTGATGGGCAGTTCCTGCTCGCTCGAGGGCGCGCGCTCCCACCGACCGATGAAGTTGTCGCCCTCCATCGTCATGAGCTTGTTCGCGAAGATCGCGTACTGGCCCTTCACGAGGCTTTGCAGCGAGAGCTGCGCCGTCATGCCATAGCTCGTCCCGCCGATGGTGACGGTGATGCCGGCCTCGAATTCGGTCGTCGCGGCGCCGGGCGCCGCGCCAGTCGCGACATCGGAGATCGTGACGTTGAGCACCGCGCCGTTGCTCATCGTGTAGTTCTGCAGGAGCACGCCATCGCTGAGCGACGCGCGCCACTGTGCAGCCAGCGTGGCATCAGGCTCCTGGAAGATGCGAGCGAGCATCTCCCGCGAGAGCGCCAGGCCCTCGGCTGCGGCCAGGCGGCTCTGGGCAGCCTGAGCCATGTTCGAGCCGATCTCGACCGAACCGGAACGGGTTTTCACGAAGGCCGTGCCGGCGGTCGCCGCCACGCCGAGTGCGAAGAGTGCCATCACGAGCGCCGCACCACGGCGGCGCGAAGGCTTCGAGCGCTTCATCATGACCCACCTCCACAGATTGGATGGATGTCGGGAAACGGCAGGTGTTCGTCCAGCCGCACGTCCAAGCGCAGTTCTTCCTCGCCCGTCGGATCGCCGGCATCGTCGAGCCGCTCGCGCATGAATGCGAACTCGATGCCCAGTGCGCGATTGCTGCAGATGCTCGTCGAGCCGTAGGTGAAGCGCGGTGCAGCCGCGACGACGCCGTCACGCGCCATGGGAGCGAGTCCCTCGGCGATCGGGAAAATGGTGAGCTGTCCGGCGGCGCGCAACTCCTCGAAGACGCTGTTCCAGTAGTCCGCATCCACGGAGAAGTAGCGGTCGCCCTGGCCCGCGGGGATGGTCGCGGCGTTGACGACCGCCTCCTTGAGCGACCAGGTGCCGTCGGACTCCTGCTCGAAGAGCAACCAGTGCAGCTCATCCGCGGTGAGGTTGACGAGGTCGAACGCCGACTCGGCGCCGGCGCCTGAATCCTCAAGCATTTCCGAAGGCAACCAGAGCAGCGTGCGCTGCTGGCCCTGCTCGAGCAGCATGCGGCTCTCCAGCATGAGCCGGGAAACATGCGCCTGCACCGCGGCGGTGCGGACGATCGCAGCGGCCCGCACATCCTGCAGCCGCAGGGCTCGGTGGAACGTGCCGAGGAATCCGGCCACGGCCCCGGCGACCATCGTCACGGTGACGGTGGCCACCATCAGTTCAAGCAGCGTGAAGGCGCGAGCGCGCTTCATGGTTCGGCCCCCTGCGTCTCCTCCCAGGTCTCGGGGCGGAACCGACGCAGCACGGCGAGTTCTCGCTCACCACCATCCTCATCAAGGTCATACACGGTCACCGTGATCTGCCAACCCGTCAGCACGAGACCGGCAAAGCCGGGAATCGCTTGCGGTTCGAC
>JAGWXC010000052.1 GCA_018970045.1 Planctomycetota bacterium
GCTGCTCGTGGCGCCCACGTCCACGCCAGAGCGGATCCGGGCCATCACCGCACGGTGCCGCGGCTTCGTCTACGCGCTCGCGCGTGCCGGCCTGACCGGTGCGGGCGATGCCCCGCCTGATGTGGCGGCCACGGTCGCTGCGCTGCGCGCCGAGACCGCCTTGCCCATCGCGGTTGGGTTCGGGATCTCGACCGCTGAGCACGTTCGCATGGTGATCCATCACGCGGATGCAGCGATCGTGGGCAGTGCGCTGGTGCGAGCCATGGACGGGGACCCAGCCACGGCGCACGAGCGGGCGGGTGCATTCATCCAGCCGATGATCGACGCGTGCCGCTCCGCGCGGCCATGACGACTATTCCGCTCGCACGCGCTGCAGTGTGGTTGGTCGACTGCGTGACGATCCGACCGTGCTGCGTGCGGCAGAAGCCGCAGCGATGGGTGCGACGCATTCGGCCGCGCTGACGGCGTGGGGAACTCAGTATCGCCGCATGACCCCAATGACGATGCCCTGCACCTGGCACTCGTCGACGATGATCGGCTCGAACTCGGGATTGGCCGGTTGCAGACGAATGCGGCCATCGCGCTCGCGGAAAAAGGTCTTCAGCGTGGTTTCGCCATTGGGCAGGAGTGCGACGACGCGATCGCCGTTGCGAGCCGTCGATCGACGCTCGACGATGACGTAATCGCCATCGAGGATGCTCTCGTCCCGCATGCTCATGCCCTCGACCTGCAGGGCGAACATTTCGTTGTGCCGACCGCGTGCAGGGCCAAACACTTGCCCAAGGCTGAGGGTCTCATCCTGTTCGAACTTCTCGACAGGATGGCCGGCGGCAATGCGGCCAAGCAGGGGGAGCGTCAACGCATCGGTCGATGGCGTGGCCCGCGCGGCTGGCAGCTCATCGTCGACCGTCAGCGCCAAAGAGCGCGCCTTGTTCGGATTGCGCGAGAGCACGCCCTTCTCCACGAGCGCTTGGACATGCTCGAACACCGTGACCTTGCTGACGCCGAGCTCGTCGGCCAGCTCCTGCATCGTTGGGGAATAGCCCCGATCGTTCCGCCACTGACGGACCAGTTCGTAGATGCGCAGTTGCTTGGGTGTGAGGTTCATGGTGGTTTCCTGAGGCAGGCGTTCGAGTGGACACGGGAACGGGAATCGGTTGGAGCGGCAGCTCGATGCGCGTGAGGCCAAGCAGGTCATCGAGCCAATCGATCGGCTGAAGGGCAACGCGAAGCGCACCACGCCAGCCCCGGAGCGGACCGGGAACTGCATTGGCCTGGGGTGTCGGTGCGGGCGCGCCGAAGATCGCGTTGATCACGGCAGCGCCGCGGCGAAGGGCAAGCCCTGCACCCGAGCACGGCTCATCGAGCAAGCTGGGCGACTCGATCGATTCATCACCATGCGCCATGGGCAGCCGGCGATGACTGATCACGGCGAGGCCATCATCCTGCTCGACGACATAGCGGGTGAAGTCGCCGCCCGGCCCAAGCTGCACCAACGGTGCAGCGGCGCGGCTGCGCATGGCGTGGACTTCGTCAGGGGTGAGGATGGTCATGGAGGAGTGCATCGGTCAGGTCCTTTCGGTGACCCGAACTTTTGTTCGGGATATGGTAGGGAACGTTCGGGCCGTCCGGGTGTGACGTGCCGTGCGATAGGTTTCCCTCCATGACCCAGCCGACCTCAGGACCCCCAGCCGCACTCCCGGGAACCGATGCGGGGTGGCTGTGGGACCCGTCGATCGTCTTTCTGAACCATGGGTCCTTCGGAAGCCTCCCCTTGGCGGTCGCAGAGGCCGCAGAGCGGCATCGCCGGTTCATCGAGGCCCAACCGATCGCTCGGCTCGGGCGGGGCGTGGCGGACCTGCTCAGGGCCCCCAAAGAGGCACTCGGAACGTTGCTCGGCGCACCACCCGATCGCCTTGGCCTGATCGAGAACGCCACGGCAGGCATCGCTGCGGTGCTGAGGAACATGCCGTGGCGCCCCGGTGACGAGGTCGTCACGACCGGGCACGTCTACGGGGCGGTCCGGCAGGCCCTCTTCCGGGAGCGGGACCTGCGGGGCATCACGATTCGAGAAGTTCCGGTGCCGCTGCCAGTTCGGTCGGTCGACGACGTCGTCGGGCGTGTGGTGTCCGCGTTGACGTCACGCACTCGATTGGTCCTCGTGGATCACGTCACGAGTCCGACGGCACTGGTCCTGCCGGTCCGGGAGATCGTGAAGGCGTGCCGCGAGCACGGCGCCGCCGTCATGGTCGACGGTGCGCATGCGCCGGGCATGCTGCCGCTTGAACTCGATCGGCTCGGTGCGGATTGGTACACGGGCAACCTGCACAAGTGGGTGTACGCGCCAAAGGGCTGTGCCTTCCTGTACGCCTCGGCGGAACGAGCGCACGAGACCCACCCGGCATCGATCAGCCATCACTACGGCGCGGGCATGGAGCTTGAGTTCGGCTGGCAGGGGACTCGCGATGTCGGGGCATGGATGGCGATCACCGAAGCCATCGACTGGATGAACGCCTTCGGCGAAGGCGCCGTGATGAACCACAACAAGCATCTGGCCGAGTGGGCGCACCAACGCATGCTGGACTCAGGATTCTTCGAGTCCATCTCGCCGATGGATGGTTCGATGCGCGGCTCGATGGCCGCGTGCAGGCTCGATGCACGATGGAGGGATCGATTCACCTCAGTGGAAGCGCTGCAGGCCGCCATCCTCTCGACGGGTGCCGTCGAGGTGCCCTGCATGGACCTGCATGGCGATTGGCTGCTTCGCGTCAGCGCCGCGCCGCACAATCGCCCGTGGCAGTACGAACGGCTGATCGACACGATGCGCGCGCTCGATTCGTTGGCCTGACGCCAGGGCGCCGCATCATCGAGCCGACCATCACCTCGGTTCGCGCGGAGGATTCGACTCGGCCGCGCGTGCAGCGAGGATGGGCAGGTACGTGTCGTTGTACCACGCCACCCACGCATTCAAGTCCCAACCCAGGTGGGCCGTGCTCTGGCCCGAGTCGAGCGTGGCGAGCGCCATGAGCGACTGGTGCACGCCGGGGCGATAGGTCGTGGCCACGGCAGCCGCATCGTCGATGGCCATGACCACGCCTTCGTAGATCTGCCCGATCACGGGCTGGAAGCCGGCGGACGAGTTGCCCGTGATCGGCACGAGGTTGGCGACGTAGCTGCGCTGCGTTCCGATCGCGATCCACGCGAGGTCGGCCTGATCCTGCACTGGATCCTGCGCGAACTGCGCGGCGATGAGCAGGGGAATCGCCTTGATCGCGTTGATCTGGCCAGCGAGCAGTCCAGCCTGGTTGACGACCATGTGGTTGGGGCTGCGCAGGGCACCCTCGAGCACCGCGAGCGAGTCGTTCGAGGGCGGCTGTTCGATGCGCTGCGCCGCCTCGTTCCTGACGGCCGCATCACGATCGTGGATCGCGATCCACGTGAGGCCCGCCTGCCCGGACGGACCGAGCGATGCGAGATGCTCGAGCACCTGCATCGTGATTGGGGCGTCGGCTCCGCGGCTCGCGTGATAGATCGCCCACTGACCTTCGGGGGTGGTGAACGTGCGCAGCATGCGCAGTCCGTCCTCGCGCAGCGCTGGCTTGGGCGACGAGAGTCGCTGGATCGCCCTGCGGGCCTCAGCATCGCTGACACCCGAGGGACTCGGGACGTCCCGCTCCGCTGCCTTGGCTTGGTGGAGCGTGCTGAACAGGCTCGAACCGGTTCCCGGCACGCACGACGGGACCGGCTTGTTCTGCTCGAGCCGCGGCGGGACCGCCGTGCCCGCGGGCGCCGCCACTGGCGGCGGGACCATCATCAAGCCGAGCGCCAAAGCCACCATCGTGAGCATGCACGCACCCTACCATCGCCCGTGCCATGAGCGATGCATCGAATCCAGGATCCGGCCAGGAGAGCCTCTACGCCCGACTCGGTCCGGATCCATTCTGGGCGATCGCCCGTGCGTTCTACGCTCGCATCGAAGCGCACCCTCGCCTGCGGCCCATGTTCCCGCAGGAACTCGATGAAGCGATCCGCAACCAGGCGGAGTTCCTGATCCAGTATTTCGGCGGACCTGCGGCCTACAGCGCCCGCAAGGGGCATCCGCGCCTGCGCATGCGCCACATGCAGTTCCGCATCGGGCTGCAGGAGCGCAACGATTGGGTCGAGGTGATGCGCGCGGCACTCATCGACGCAGCGATTCCCCAGGCGGAACATCCCGCGATGATGGCGTACTTCGAGCACGCCGCGACCTTCCTGATGAACGACGACGGGTGAACGCCGCGGAGCGACGTCGCGCTCAGTCCGTCGTGCCGAGCAGGATGCCCTTGCGGCCCCAGGTCTCGAGCGCGGCCTTGGCGAGTTCACGGCTGTCGTAAATACCGACCTGTACGCGGTACATGGTCTTGCCACGGACCTTGACGGTGACGACCTCGGGCACCGGCAGGCCGCGGGCGTCGGTTTCCTTCTCGAGCTCGGCCGCGAGCACATCGGCCTTCTTCTTTGATTCGAACGCACCGGCCTGGAGCGTCCACTGCGCCGACGATCGCTTGGCCGCCGGCGCTTGGGCCTTGCTCGCCGGGTCGGCCTTGACGGCCTGCTTCGAGGGGGCAGGCTTGTTGGTTCCAGCTGCCTTCTGGGCTGCTGATCGTGAGCCGACGCTCGATGCTTGAGCCGAATCGCTCGACGGCTTTGACTTGGCGGGGACCGCCTTCGCCAGGCGCTGCGCCTCGGAGCGCGCGCGAACCTGCTCGCTGCCCGTGAGCATCATGCTGGCACGATGCATCGACTGCGCCGCTGCCTCGAGGCGGCCGCCGCGCTCCTGGATCGTGGCCAGCGATGCAAGGGCCGTCCCGGCGCTCTCGCGATCCGGTCCGTTGGAAGCCTTCAGCAACCACGACTCGGCATCGGCGCGCCCCAAGTCCATGGCCGAGAGTCCGGCGACGAGCTGAGCTCGCTGCATGGTCGCAGCGTCGGTCGATGCAGCGGCCTCGGAGGCAAGCGCGAACGCATCATCCATGTCGCCATCCTCATAGAACTCCCGCGCACGATCGAGCGGCGTGCCGACCTTCTTGGTCGTTTCGCATCCGAGCGCCACGACCATGAGCACGAGCGCGAACGCAACGATGTTGAGGCTCCTCGGCATGCGCCATACTGTACACCTCACGCCATGCAGCTCGGCAACGCCATCCTCCGTCGTCTTGCACTCCGTCCGCTGCGCACGGTCGTCGTCGATGACCAGCGCACGTGGCCGGCGTGGCAGCTCTGGTGGACCGCGTGCCACGTCGCGTCCGCGATCGAGCGCGCGACCACGGCGGATCGCGTGGGCATCATGCTGCCGACCTCCGGGCTCTTCCCGGCGGCCACACTGGGTGCTTGGATGGCGGGCCGCACCTGCGTGCCGCTCAACTACCTGTTCACGCCGCAGGACATGGAGCACGTCTGCCGTGATGCCTCGATCGATTGCTGCGTCACGGTCGAGCCGATGATTGAGTTCACCAAGGGCCTGCCAAGCGGCGTGCGCGCGCTGCGCATGGAGGAGCTCCCGGTCAAGTCCGTGCCCCGGCCGCGCTGCTGCACGCCGAGCCGTGCGGATCGCCTGGCGCTGTTGCTCTACACCAGCGGCACGAGCGGCCGCCCCAAGGGCGTGATGCTCACCGAGGACAACCTCTGGGCCAACGTGCGGCAGGTCCGCGACTGGGCGAGCTTCGGCAGCGATGATGTCGTCCTCGGCGTGCTGCCGCAGTTCCACAGCTTCGGCTTCACGGTCCTCACCATGATGCCCTTGGCCGTCGGCGCAAAGGCGGTCTATACCGCCCGGTTCATGCCCAAGCGCATCGTCGACCTCGCGGCGCGCCATCGGCCCACGGCGCTTGTGGCGATCCCGAGCATGTACAACGCGCTGCGCTCGGTCAAGGACGCACCGAAGGATGCGTTCTCCTCGCTGCGGTTTGCGGTGAGCGGCGGCGAGCCGCTGCCCCAGTCGGTGAGCGACGGCTTCCACGACGCGTTCGGCGTGCGCATCGCGGAGGGCTACGGACTGACCGAGACGAGCCCGGTCGTGAGCTGGTGCCTTCCTCACGAGTATCGCTGGAAGAGCGTCGGGCGACCGCTCGACGGCGTGCAGTTCCTGATCGCCGATGCGGATGGCCAGCCCGTGCCGCAGGGACACGATGGCGAGATCAGGATCAAGGGACCGAACGTGATGAAGGGCTACTTCAACCTGCCGAAGGAAACGGCCGCGGCCTTCGATGCAGCGGGGTGGTTCCGCACCGGCGACCAGGGGCGGCTCGATCCGGATGGCCATCTCTCGATCACAGGCCGCATCAAGGAGATGCTCATCATCGCTGGCGAGAACGTCTTCCCGCGCGAGATCGAGGAAGTCCTGAACCACGAGCCTTCGATCAAGGAGAGCGCCGTGATCGGGATGACGGATGGCTCCCGCGGCGAGGTGCCGCTTGCCTTCATCGAGCTGCACGAGGGCGCGATCTTCGATGAGCATGCCGTGCGCGCGTGGTGTCGCGAACGACTCCCCGGCTACAAGGTCCCACGCGAGTTCCGCGTGCTCGCGGCCATGCCGCGCAATCCAACCGGCAAGGTCATGCGGCGCGCGCTGTCGGCAGGGACGCCCGGGATCAACGCCTCGGCGTGAGGGTCGCGCTCGGCCGTGCGCTGCGCCTGACGGCCTGCATCACTGGCACGGGCCCCACGCACTCAGCAGTGCGCCAAGGTCAGCACCATCGATGGTTCCATTGCCGTCGATGTCGCCAGTGGCATCGATGCCCCAACCGCTGAGCAAGAGCCCAAGATCGGCGCCATCGATGGTCCCGTTGCTGTCGAGGTCGGCAGGACACGCTCCCGGGCACGGCGGTGCACCTGGAACCGACAGCAGCACGCTCGCACGCCCCAGATTGCCCTGTCGGCCAAGGACACGCACGAGCACCACCTCATCGCAGGCGACATCGATCGAGAGTTCGGCGTTGGACTGCGGCGGGCAGAGGCCGGTGTCATTGCAGCCGGCAGGCTGCAAGCCGGCGCACCCGCCGCGGTAGGCCACGAGCATCGTGTCGAACAGCGTGGTGCTCGAGCAGGTCGAGACGAGCACCGTGGCGGCGCGGTCGAGCGGACCGATCGAACACCACACGTCCTGGCCGGCAATCGTGCCGGTGCCCACGCAGCCCGCGGGGAATGGCAACCCGCTGGGCGTGGCGGCACCAGTTTCCACGATCAGTGGCGTTCCCGGCACCAGCGGCGTGGCACCGGTGCATGCATCGTTCGATGGGGGTGCGATGCCACACGCCTGCACGGCGGCCGTCACGCACACTGCATCCCATTCCTCATCGCAGCAGTAGGGGTCGACGGCGCAGGTCGCAGCACAGCACGCTGCATCGGAGCAGCCCGGCGACGCATGCGGCGAGAGGCAAGGTTCAGCCGAGCCGCATGGCACCGCACACACCTGATCGATCTCGACCCGCAGCGAGTACGGGCGGCCGGGGCACGGATACGACTGCGGGGCCTGCTGCTGCGGGAAGGTGCCCGACGTGCACACCACCCACCATTGACCTGCGGGGATGCAGGCTTGGTCGACCGCTTCAATGCAGCTGGAGACTTGCGCGTGAACCGGCGCCTGGGACAGCGCGCAGCTTCCAGCCGGAACGAGCGCTGCGAAGGTGCCTGCATTGCAGGAGAAGCCGAGCGTCACCCGCGCGAGGCCGTCACCATCCGGGTCCGGCACAGTGAGCGACCACACGTCGACGTCGACTCGCGTGAGACCGCCGGCAGGCTCGTACGTCAGCCAACCACATGCCTTGCCCCCGGTGAGCGGCTGCGCCTGCGAGCCTGGCACCGGCGCGATGCACGCATCGTTGAGGTACAGGCCACACTGCTCGTTCTCCGTCACCGAGCCCTGTGGGCACGGTGGTTCGCACTGCGCGGAGCAGGCGACGGCGGCATAGGACACGCACAGCGAGTCCCAGGCTTGCGTGCAGCAGGTCGGATCCTTGGCGCACACGGCGTCGCAACATGCGGCATCGCTGCAGGCGGGGGTGCCATGGGGCACATCGCAGCCACCGGCATTCGGATCGCCGCAGGTGCCCGGGTCGCCCGGCTCACAGAACGCATTCGCATACACCGCGCAGGTTGCATCCCACTGCACGGAGCAGCAGAACGCATCGAACTGGCAGACGGTGCTGCAGCAGGTGGGGTCATCGCACTTGGAGGTCGGGTGCGGAAGGAAGCAGCTCCCCAGACCTGACGCGCCACAGATCGAGCAGAACGCGTTGGCGAGCTGGGCGCAGTCGGCATCCCACGCGACGGTGCAGCACGTCGAATCGATTGCGCACGTGCTGGAACAGCATGCGGCGTTGTTGCAGCCGGGCGTGGGGTGCGGCGACAGGCAATCACCGCTTGCAGGGCAGGACTGTGCCCGCGCCCCAACACCGGACACCAGGCACGTCGCAGCAGCAACCAGGGCGGCAATCAGTTCTTGTCGTGGCATGGGCGTGAAAGGGGTCAGGGGGTCCACGAGGTCAGCAGAATGCCAAGGTCGGCACCATCCACGACTCCGTCGCCATTCAGATCGCCGGCACCGCTCGTCCCCCAGCCCGTGAGCAGGATGCCCAGATCGGCACCGTTGACCACGCCGTCACCGTTCAGATCGCCCTGCACGGGCGGCGGGCAGATCGGCCCGGTCTGGGCCAACGTGAGTTGCCCCGTGCCCTGGAACGTGGCGGCGCTGAAGCCACCCACGGCAATCAGGTACGTCTGTCCGCAGACCGCCTGGAACGTGAGGGCACTCGTGAAGCCGCCGCAGCCGGGGCCATCGTCGTTGCAGCCGATCGTGGACGATGCATTGCAATCGGTCAGCACGGCAAGGCGGGTGTCGTGATCCGCAGCGTTGCAGGTGGAGACGGTGCAGGTTCCTGAGCGCTCGGCCCGGTACTCGAACCACACCGAGTTCCAGACCTTGGTGTTGCCCGAGGATCCGATCGAGCACACTCCAGCAAGGTCCAGATCCTGGGTCGCTTCGGCGCGGTCAAAGGGAGTGATGCCGAGGCCGATCGACTGGGGATTGGTGCAGGAGAGCCCAGCCGGCCCCTCGCTCACCCTCAGCGTGGCTTGGCCAGCCGAGGTGCCGATGCCACCGACACGGATCGTCACCGGCGCTCCAGCGGGAAGTTCGACGTTCAGGTTCGATCGGAGCGGCAGGCATGCCGCCTCGTTTCCATCGTCGTTGCACGCGATGAGCACGCCGCCCGCATTCGGGCACGCCGTCCAGGCCTCGATCACCGTGTCGAAGGGAGCCGTGTCGCCGCCGCCGCAGGTGTCGAAGGTGTACACGCCGGTCTGCGGCGGGACGAACAGGAAGTAGACGTCGCGACCGAGCGTGATCCCATCGCACGTTGGCACGGCCGTCTCAGCCGAGGCCAGCGCTGTGGAGAAGTCGATGGACTGGCCGAGGATCACCGGCACCGCCGTGGCACACTCGTCACTTCCACCGAGGGTCCCGCCCGATCCTCCGCAGACCTCGCAGTACGCGCGCGCATACGAAGCGCAGATCGAGTCCCAGGTGATGGAGCAGCAGAATGCGTCGATGCCACAGATCCGCTCGCAGCACGGATTGTCGGAGCAGAAGGGCTGGCCATCCTCGTGCGCCACGCAGCAGCCCAGGGAGCCGGGATCGTCGCAGCTCGGTTGCGTACCGACGAACTGCACGAAGAGCGAGGCCTCGCCAACGGCGCCCGCCCACCCGCCGACCCGGATGATGTATGGCTCGGCCGCCGTGGTCGCGCCAAGATTGACGTACAGGCTCGAGGCGAACTGCAGGTCCGAGCCGTTCTGGAAGTTGCACGATTCGCCGTCATCGTTGCAGGCAATCGGCGAACCGCCCGCCGTCGGGCAACCCCGCCAGACCTCGATGCCGGAGTCGAAGTACGGGCCGTTCTCACCCTGTTCGCAGGTCGAAATCAGATAGTCGCCCTCAAGTCCCGCAGGCGGCCGGAACAAGAAGAAGACGTCCTTCGTGAACGACTCGCCACTGTAACCGCAGGAGGCCTGCGAGAAGTTGGTTGCCGCGAAGCGATTCGAGAACGGAATGAGCACGGATGGATTCGGCTCGCCGTTGTTGGGCAGGATGACTGGCGCCGCGCCGCCGCACGTGTCGTTGGCGGGGGGATTGGCATTGCATGGTTCGCCGCTGATGCGCAGCACGTACTGATTCGAGGGGCTCGAGGCGGTCGGTGGGAACGGGATGCCAGTGAAGGCATCGGGCGCCACGAACACCTGGTAGAAGCCGGGCGCCAGGCACACCTGGCCCGACGACGGGCACTCACCGGTTTCGGCGCTCGATTGCGTGACCATCAGCAGGTTGTTGCAGTCGCCTTCGCGCAGGATGGCCGCGAAGCACAGTGCTTCCGAGAACACCTCAAGCGTGACATTGGTTGCCGTGCCGATCGAGAGCTCATACCAGTCGGTGTCGCGTTGGGCCGCACCACCCTGTGGCTGGAAGGCCCACGTGCATCCGAGGATCGAGTCGCCCACCACAAGTTCCTGGTTTGCGGGGCTCCCGCAACTGCCGTTGAGCTCCTGGAGGCACTCCTCCGTCTCGGTCTTGTTGTGCGGTGGCAGGGTGCAGTCGCTGGCGCAGACCGCACCACAGAGTGACCTGGCCAGCAGGGCACAGCCGCCATCCCATTCGGTCTCGCAGCAGAAGGGATCGTTCGTGCACACCGTTCCGCAGCAAGCTGCATCGTCGCATCCGAGGCCGCCGTGAGGCTGGCAGCAGTCACCGCTTCCGCAGCGGCAGTCCTCACAGATCTCGACGGCCTTGTTGGCGCAAATCGCATCCCACTGCGAGAGGCAGCAGAAGGGGTCAACCGCGCAGACCGCATCGCAGCAGGTGATGTTGGCACAGCCGGCCCCCGTGCCGGCGGTGCAGCAGTCCTGACTCGACGTGCCGCAATCGCCCGCGAGACTCGAGTGCCCCGCAAGGAGCGCAGCACCGCCAACGACAACCAGTGCCCGAACGGAAGAGATGATGGACGCGAACGGTGATCGAGGGGATCGCATCGTGGGTACCTGCACGCAGACCTGATCCCCGCCCGGGGACCGAACGGGCCAACTATCGGATCATGCGGGGCAAAGGTCAACCCAAGAGGCAACTTTCGCCCCGAAGCTGCAAAAAAGAAACCCCCCGGCCGCAGGGCCGGGGGGTCAAGGTCACCGAGTCATCAGGCGGCTGGCCGCCTGATCGCCATTACGGGCAGTTGGTGTCGAAGACCGACAGGAAGGCACCAAGGTCGGCACCGTCCGTCACGCCGTCACCGTTCATGTCGCCAGCGGCACTCACGCCGAAGGCGGCAAGGAGGGTACCGAGGTCCGCACCGTTGCGGATGCCATCGCTGTTGAAGTCACCCGGGCACGGCGTGCTGCAGTTCGTCCCGTTGGCCGTGGTCACCGAGAGGGTGCCCGTGCCGAGGGTCGTGGTGGCGCTGTAGCCACCAACCAGGATGTAGTACTCCTGGCCGCAGACCGCGTTGAAGGTGAGCAGGCTGGTGAAGCCCGCGCAGCCCGTGCCGTCGTCGTTGCAGGCAACGACCGTGCTCGCGGCGCAGCCGGTCTGAACCGACAGGCGAGTGTCGTGGTTCGCCGTGTTGCAGGTCGACACGGTGTACGTGCCGCTCTGGGTCGGGGCGAACTTGTGCCAGATCACGTTGAAGTTGGTGTCGGTGCCGAACTGGCCCATATCGCAGGTGCCGGCGTAATCCAAGTCTTCGGTGGCACCCGCTCGGTTGAACGGAGTGTTGCCGGACTGGATCGCGATGGCCTCGGCGCAGGTCAGACCCGGGGTGCCGCCGCCACCACCACCGCCGCCTTCAACGGTGATCGCCAAGGTGCCCGTGCCGAAGCCCGTGGCGCCGTACGCGCCAACGCGGATCTTCACGACCTGACCAGCCGTCGCCGCGAAGATGACTTCGCTGGTGAAGTTGGCGCAACCAGTTGCGTCATCGTTGCATGCGATGATGTTGCCACCGCATGCATTCAGCACATCGATGCGGGTATCGAACGTCGCCTGACCGCAGGTGCTGGCCTTGAAGTTGCCAGCGCTGGGGGCAGTGAAGTTGAACCACACGTCGTTGAAGAAGCCCGCACCGGCGGTGCCGCACTGGGCGCCCGTCGGGTTGCTGCCGTCGGTCGTCGCTCCGTTGGTGTCGAACGGATGGTTGCCGACGCCGACCGACTGCGCATTGGCGCAGTTGTCGTTCGCAGGCGGGTTGCCGCCACCACCGCCGCAGTTGGCGCAACCGGCGACTGCCGCATTCGCGCAGAGCTGGTCCCACTGCGTGTCGCAGCAGAAGGGGTCACCGGCGCAAACAATGGTGCAGCACGCGACGTCGATGCAGCCCGGGCCGGTGCCCGCGACGCAGCAATCACCCCCGGTGCCGCAGCCACCACCGCCGCCACCGCCACCGCCGCCGTTGCAGTCGCCCTGCACCGTGCAGTCGCCGCCGTCAAAGCCGAACTGCTCGCAGTTCAGGCAGATCGGGACGCCGCCGAAGGAGAAGGTGCCGTCATCGCAGTAGCCGTCGGCCACCCAGTTCTCGGGTGCGCAGTTGCCGTTGCAGTCCTCGATCTGTCCCGCCGGGCAAGCGCCCGCCGAAGCAGCGATGACCAGTTCGGTCGCGCCCGCGGCACCGTTGTAGCCGCCCACCAGGATGGTGTAGGTCACGCCCGCGGTGCCTTCGAACACGAGGCTGGAGGCAAACGCAGCGCAGCCAGCGCCGTCGTCGTTGCACGCGATCTGCGTGCCGCCCGCATCGGGGCAACCGTCAAACACTTCGATGCCGGTGTCGAACGGAGCCGAGCCGCTGCAGGTTTCCAAGGCCCAGAAGCCCGTGGTGGCCGGCGTGAAGGTGAAGAAGACTTCCTTGGTGAACGGTGCGCCGTTGAAGCCGCAGCTGGGGACGCCCCAGTCGGTGTTGGCGAACGTGTTGTCGAAGGGGTTCGAGCCCTCGACCGCGACCGCTGCGTTGGCGCAAGTGTCGTTGGCCGGCGGGGACGCATCGCACGCCACGCCGCCGATCTTCAGGGTGTAGTCGTTCGGGATCGCGCCGCCGCAGGGAAAGCTCTCGAACACGGTGGGCAGCGCAACGATGTAGTAGGTACCGGGGGT
>JAGWXC010000289.1 GCA_018970045.1 Planctomycetota bacterium
TCGCGGAAGACGCGCAGGTTGAGGTCGTACGCGCGCCCGTGCATCGCCAAGAGATCCTGCAGGTGATGCTCGTTGTAGTCCTCGTTGGTGAGCTTGAGGATCGGCTTGCCGGTCGCCTCGCAGAGCCAGAGCACGGCCTTGCGCACCATCGGCTCATCCCAGCGCACCGCACGCACCGACCATGGGCAGCGCTCGCGCGTCAGACGACCCGCAGCAGCGCGGTCGAGCACGACGAGCGCATCGGGGTGGCCCTGCACGAAGGTCGCGGGCACGCCGTCGGAGACCTCGCCCTCGACGAAGCGTTCGATGATCGGCGCCTTGCCCTCGCCGAGCGCCATGAGCACGATGCGCCTGGCCTCGAGGATCGTGGCGATGCCCATCGTCACCGCGCGCAGCGGCACGTGCTCCTCGCCGAAGAAGTCACTCGCGGCATCCTGGCGCGTCACGCGGTCGAGCGTGATCAGTCGCGTGCGACTGGCCCTGCCCGATCCAGGCTCGTTGAAGCCGACATGGCCGGTCCGGCCGATCCCCAGGAGCTGCAGGTCGATGCCTCCATGCTCGCGGATGCGTCGCTCGTACTCCTCGCAGTGCGCATGCACGGCGTTCGCGGGCACCGTGCCGCACGGCAGGTTCACGTTGGCCGCATCGATGTCGACGTGGTCAAAAAGATGCTCCCGCATGAAACGGTGGTAGCTCTGCAGCTCATGCGGTTGCATCGGCCAGTACTCATCGAGGTTGAACGTGACCACGTTGGCGAAGGAGAGTCCCTCTTCGCGGTGCAGGCGGATGAGTTCGTTGTAGACGCTCACCGGCGTGCTGCCGGTGGCGAGCCCAAGCACGCACCGCTCGCCGCGAGCGGCCTTCGACCTGATCAGTGCCGCGATCTCGGCCGCGACCGCGGCGCTCGCCGCTGCCGGCCGATGGAAGACCGCCACCGGGATGCGCTCCCGGGCGCTCGCGCCATCAGGTCCGCTGTGCACGCCATCCATGCGCCGATCCGAAGCCGTCGTGGTCATGCACGGAAGATAGCGGTGCATGCACCGGCGACTGCATCACAACGCGCGGGCTGCCGACAGGAATCGGTCGTACGCGGCGCGCACCTGGTCCCAGGAGTCGCCGCCGAACTTCTCGAGGAACGCGCGGGCGATCTCGAAGCCGACCGCATGCTGCATGACCACGCTGGCCGCGGCGACCGCACTGATGTCGCTGCGCTCGTACTGGCTGCGCGTGGCTTCCTTCGTGCGCAAGTCCACGCTCGGCAGCCCCTGCAGCAGCGTCGCGATCGGCTTCATGGTGCCGGTCACCACCACCGGCATGCCATTGGTCATGCCGCCCTCGAGGCCGCCGGCGTGGTTCGTGGGGCGCAGGTAGCCCAGATGCGGCTCGCTGCTGCGTGAAGCGTCGAAGGCGATCGGGTCGTGCACGTGGCTCCCGAAGCGCAGCGCACACTCGCGGCCCAGCCCGATCTCGACGGCCTTGAAGGCCTGGATGCCCATGACCGCCATCGCGATGCGGGCATCGAGCCGCTCATCGGCGGCCACGCATGAACCCAAGCCGATCGGACAGCCGAGCACGTGCACGCGGCAGAGCCCGCCCACGGTGTCCTTCGCGACCTTCGCGGCATGGATGTGCTCGACGAGGCGCGCGTCCGTCACCGGGCACGGGCAGGCGACCTCGGCGCTGTCTCGCGCGGCACGCAGGGCCGCAAGCGAGGCCGCATCGACCTCGACGCTCGCGAACGCATCGATCGCGCCGAGCACGTAGCCGAATGCCTCGATGCCGACCTCGCGCAGCAGGCACCCCACGAGCGCACCGGCTGCCACGCGCGCCGCAGTCTCGCGTGCACTCGCGCGCTCGAGCGTGCCGCGGCAGTCGTTGGTGAGCCACTTCACGCTGCCGGCCAGGTCCGCATGGCCGGGCCGCGGCTGGTGGACCGGCGGCGTGCGCACGGGATCATCGATCCTGCTGTCGGCATTGACGATCTCCAGCGCCACCGGCGAGCCGAGCGTGATGCCCTGTCGCACACCCGAGAGGATCCGCACGCGGTCGGTCTCGATGCGCTGGCGCGCGCCGCGGCCGTAGCCGCC
>JAGWXC010000290.1 GCA_018970045.1 Planctomycetota bacterium
TCGGACAGCCGCTCGTAGTCGAGCCCGATGCCGAGCGTGCGGCCGAAGCCCCACGAGGTGTACCCCTGCATGAGTTCGCGCGGGCCGAGTCGATCGGCCAGCGTGTAGAAGTACATGTTGCAACTGCGCGCGATCGCCTCCGCCGCGCCGAGCGGGCCATGGTGGTTGGGCGTATTGCCTGGCCGGTAGATCCAGCATCGTGCGTACCCGTGCACGCCGGGGAAGAAGTGCCCGGTGCAGTCCACGACCGTCGAGGGCGTGGCCAAGTCCTCGGCGGCCGCACAGGCGACGACCACCGGCTTCATCACGCTGCCGGGTTCGAACGACGCCCCCATCGCGCGATCCATCCATGGCGTGAGCGCGAGCCGCTGCCGCGGCGTGAGGCGATCGTGGTCATCAAGGTCCGGCCAGCTCGCCATGGCAAGGATCTCGCCGGTGTCGACATCGATGGCCACGGCCGCCGCCGCGAGCGGCGTGCCGGGCTCCTGGTCCGGCTGGGAATGGAACCCCTGCACCACGGTGAGCCCGAAGGCGGGCTCGAGGATCGCCTCGACGCGCGCCTGCAGCGCAGCATCGATCGAGAGCTGCACCCGATCGCCGGGCACCGGTTCCTCGCGGATGGGCTCCGTGGCGCCGATGGGCGTGCGCACGCGGCCGCGCTTGCCGCGCAGCCGATCATCCTGCGTGCGCTCGATGCCGGTGGCACCGGCGACATCCGGTCCGGGCTCGTAGCCACCGAGGTCCACGGTGAGTTCGCCGTCTCGAACGCGATACAGCGGCCGACGCTGCGCATCCTCGGCCAGCGCCTGCGAGCGCGTCACGCCGACGATGCGGGAACCGACGTCATGCACGGTCATCCGAAGCGGCTCGTTGCGACGGAGCCCCATGGGCAGGCCATCGCACGGCAGCTCGACGATCGCCTCGGCATGCGGGCGCCGCCGCACGCGGCTGTCGAGCACGGTGATCGCGCCCGGCGCACGATCGGCCAGCTTGCCAAAAGCGAACGCGGTCGCATCGTCCACACCGCGCAGCACGGCGTGGTACTGCGTCTTCTCCTGCACGGTCTCGCTGCGGAAGTCGGCACGGGCTTCCTCCCCGTAGAGGTCAACTCGCCGCGCCACGTCGCGCTCGTCCTTCTGCTTCTGGATCAGGTTGACGCGGTCCTTGATGGCCACGATCGCCTCGTCACGCTCAACGGCCGGCATGCCTCCGACGGTGACGATGGCACCGAGCACGTCGGCCCACACGGCCTTCCACGTCACGAGTGCAGCCTGCTTGCGGCGATCGCGTTCCTCGAGCGGGAGCTTGAGCCAGGCACGACGGCCTCCCGCCGCCTTGACCGCCTCCACCGTGGCCTGCTGCGTGGCCCAGTCGCCATTGATCGCGCTCCAATGCAGCGCCACGTCGTAGCTGGCCGCCTCCTCGGCGAGCACGCGGCCATGCCGATCCACGATCGTGCCGCGCAGCGTGGGCAGGAACTCGCTCTGCTTGACGCGGCCCATCGCACGCTCGAGTCGGTCAGCGTGCTCGACGACCGACAGTCGCCAAAGCTGCGCCAAGAGACCCGCGAAGACCACCAGCAGCGCGATCGACAGCAGCACCAGCCTGCGCTGGAACATGCCGAACTGGCCCGATTGGAGCATCGTCATCTCTCGCTGGCCTCCTTGCCGTGCGACCGACGCGCGGAGTGTACGAGCCGCTCGCCGGGCCGTTCAACGGGAATCGCTACCATTCGCCGCTTTCCCCAAAGGGCACCCACCATGGAATGCGGCATCGTCGGACTCCCCAACGTCGGCAAGAGCACCCTCTTCAACGCCCTCACGGCGGCGGGGATCGAGGCCGCGAACTACCCCTTCTGCACCATCGAGCCCAACGTGGGCGTGGTCAGCATCCCCGACCACCGGCTCGACGTGATCCAGGGCTTCATCAAGACCCAGAAGGTCATCCCGGCCGCCATGCGGCTGGTCGACATCGCCGGCATCGTCAAGGGTGCGAGCGAGGGTGCAGGCCTGGGCAACAAGTTCCTCAGCCACATCCGTGAGGTCGACGCGATCCTGCACGTGGTCCGCTGCTTCGAGGACCC
>JAGWXC010000291.1 GCA_018970045.1 Planctomycetota bacterium
GCCACGTCGCCGTTGTTCACGTCGTTGTCGCCATCCAGGTCGCCGAAGCAGGCGGCGCACACGTCCGCGTCACCGGAGCTGTAGTACTGGTTGCCAGCGATGGCCGAGAAGTCCACGTGCACCGTGCCGTCCCAGCCACCCGTGCCATTGCCGCCCAGGTTGCCGCTGCCGGCAGGCAGCGCGCCCAGCACCTGGTTGCTGGCGTAGTCATGGCCGCCACCGTTGATGAACGCGGCTACCTTCACGTCGCCACTCACCCAACCGGTGAGGATGAGCGGAATCTTGATCTCGATGCCGGTGGTGACGCCGCAGCCGACGCCCGGATTGGCTCCGTCGCCGGACACGCCGGCGGTGTTGCTGTTGTTGATCGACAACTGGCAGCCGTAGGTCTGGTCATCGAGCAGGTTGGGCGTGTTGGCATCGGCGAACACGCCGTTGCCGATGTACGCGCCCACGCCGCCGCCCGCAGTGAGCAGCTGCGCGATGTTGGCGTACTGCGTCGTCGGCGTGCCGCCCAGCGTGGTGGTCACGTAGAAGTCGGGCGCAAAGTCCGCGTCGAACTTCGTGCCGGCCAGCTTGTTGAGGCCGTTGAAGTCCACGTCGGGGTTGTCGTTGCGCAGCACGTTCTGGCCCTCGCCCGCCACGCAATCCACGAACACCTCGAGCTTGTTGAAGTTGCTCTCCATGTTGCCCGAGAGGAAGATGTAGAGGAAGCCGCCCGCCTCGTCGACCTTCACCCAGCCGCCGTCCAGCTCGCTGCCGTTGGCGTAGCTCTTGACGCCGTCGGTGGCGTTGCCGAAACCGGTGTGGTTGACCTGACTGGCCTTCGGATTGCCGTAGTCGGCATCCAGCGAGCCATCCACCGCGATCTGGCCAAAGGCGCTGGAGGCGAGTGCGATCACGGCCGTGCACGATGCGAAGAGCTTCATCTTTCAGTTTCTCCCAAAGGGGGTCCTAGGAATGTCGTGAGGCCCATCAAAATGCGCGCCGGGCCACCGATGACGAATGGTCCTAAAGGTAGACCGGACCTCGGCTTTGGCCACAAGAATCCCGAATTTCATTCCGAAAATCGACGATTTGAAATCCGGATTCCGGACCTCGCGCAGGCCCCCACTGCCCGGACGATCCGTGACGAGACCCTATAAATCCGTCCATGCCCCGATTTGCCCTGCGCCTGGCCTACGACGGAACGGATTTCCACGGCTGGCAGCGGCAGGAGCCGCCGGGTCTTGCGCCGCTGCGGACCGTGCAGGGCGAGCTGGACCGGGCGCTCACCGAGGTGCTGCACGCCCCGGTGGCATGCCAGGGAGCCAGCCGGACGGACGCAGGGGTGCATGCCGAGGCGCAGGTGGCGGCGTTCACGGCCGACTGTCGCGTGCCGATCGAGCGTCTGCACGCTGCCCTGAACGCTCGCCTGCCGGAGGACGTGCGCGCCCTCGCCGCGTGGCAGGTGCCCGACGACTTCGACCCCGTGCGTGATGCACGGTCCAAGGGCTATCGCTACGAAATCGCCCGCATGCAGCCGTTCGTGGCGCGCCTGCCTTTCGACCGTCGGTTCCTGCACCAAGCCATGCACCCGATCGACGTGGAGCGCATGCGCATCGCGGCGGCGTGCATGGTGGGCACACACGACTTTCAGGCGTTCGCCCACGCCCAGCATGGACGCGAGAGCACCGTGCGCACCGTGCATGCGTGCGACGTGGGCACCCTGCCCGACGACCGCATCATGATCGACGTCTCGGGCAACGGCTTCCTGTACAACATGGTGCGCATCATCGCGGGCACGCTGCTCGAGGTGGGGCGCGGTCGCATCGACCCCGACGCCATCCCCGACATCATCGCCGCAGGCGACCGCAGCCGCGCGGGCAACACGCTGCCGCCACAGGGCCTGCGCCTGCGCTGGATCCACTACCCCGCCGATCGCAGCGAGCCGGGCCGGGGCTTCGACATAGCATGAACCGCATGCACGCCGCCATCGTCGCTCCGCATCCCGATGACGCCGAACTGGCCATGGGAGGCACCATCGCGCTGCTGGTGTCGCAGGGCCACCGCGTGACCAT
>JAGWXC010000053.1 GCA_018970045.1 Planctomycetota bacterium
AGCGATGACCTGGGCCTCGTCATCGGAAGCGATGACCTGGGCCTCGTCATCGGAAGCGATGACCTGGGCCTCGTCATCCATCAGGTTGGTGGGCGCGGTCACCGGCTCGATCGGCAGGAGTTCCGCGTCGCCATCGTCGCCGGCGGACGGGGTGCGCAGGTCTTCGGCCGAAGGCTGGGCATCGATCCGTTCGACCACGCGTTCGATCGCCTCGGGATCGGGCTCGATCGGTTCGTCGTCGCCGGCATCGGTCAGGTCGACGACGGCGGCGTCGGCGCCGTGGCCGGCTTCATGATGGGGATGTCCGTCGTCGCCGTGCGACGAGGTGCTGTGGTGTGCCTGACCAACTTCGGCCTGCTCGGCTGCGGGCTTGCGCCCTTCAGCGGTCGAGTCGTCGTGCGAGTCGGCGTTCGTGTCTGCGTTCATGGATGCCATGAGTGAGTCCTGCCGCGATGTCGCGGCCAGCATGGCAGCCGGGGTGATGCGCTCCTTGGGATCCGCACAGTGCGGATGGGTCACCATGATCATGGCGCGTCGCGTGCGCGCGATGCGCACGTGACGAGTGATCGATGTTGGTGCCGTTCAAGGTGTTCATCGCCGCCGTCTGCCCGCGCCGCCCGCGCGCCCGGGCGCTGTCCTGCCGCGGGCCATGGGCCCGGGGGTCTTCAGCGGGGGGCGGCGCGAGGAGCGCCTGTTCCGTTGCGTCAACCGTCAGCCGTCGAGGTTCACGGCGTCGGGGTCGACCTTTCGAAGTTCGTCCCGCAGGTACGAGAGCACCTGCCTGTCCGAGTCGAACGAGCCCACCTTCCTCGCGATGAGCTCGCAGTGTTCGATCGTGGTCGCGCGCACGACCCGCTTGACGGCGGGAATCTGCGCGGGAGCCATGGAGAGTGTACGGAAGCCGAACCCCAGCAGCAAGCAGGTGAAGAGGGGCTCGCCGGCCAGTTCCCCGCAAAGGCTGCAGTCGATGCCGGCGTTGGCGGCAGCCCGGACGCTGGCCTTGATGAGCGTCAGGACCGCGGGATTGGCACCGTTGTAGAGGGGCGCGACCCGCTCGTTGCCGCGGTCGACCGCCAGGGTGTACTGGATCAGATCGTTCGTCCCGACGCTGAAGAAGGCGCTCTCGGTGGCCAGGGTGCGGGCCATGAGGGCGGCGCTGGGGACCTCGATCATGATCCCGATCTGGAGGTTGCGGTCGAAGCGGATGCCCTCTTCGTCCAAGTCCTCGCCGAGGTCATGCACCATCATGCGGGTCTGCCGCAACTCCATCACGTTGCTCACCAGGGGCAGCATGACCTTGATCGGCCCGAGCGCGCTGGCCCGCAGCAGGGCGCGCAGCTGCGTCCGGAAGAGCGCCGGGTTCTGCAGGCAGAAGCGGATGCTGCGCAGCCCGAGGAAGGGATTGCGTTCGGGCTCGTCAAGGTGCTCCTGCGTGTACTTGTCCGCACCCAGGTCGAGCGTGCGGATGACCAAGGTGCGACCTGCGCAGAGCTCGACCGCGCGCGCGTAGGCGCGGAAGTGCTCCTCTTCGGTGGGTACGCGTGGGCTGGTGAGATAGAGGAATTCGGTCCGGTAGAGCCCGACGCCACTGCCGCCATTGGCGAGCACTGCCGTGATTTCATCTGGAAACTCAATGTTCCCGAGCAGATCGATGGCCGTGCCGTCGCGCGTCACGCTCGGCAGGTCGGCGCCTTCGCGCAGGGCGCCGCGCCGGGCCTCGCTGCGGTGCGCGAGGGCGCGGTAGTGGGCGAGCACGGTCTCATCGGGCCGGACCACAAGCTGCCCGGCATCGCCATCGACGATCACGAGGTCGCCATCCTCGACGTGCGCGGTGGCATCCTTGCAGCCGACGACCGCGGGCATCGCGAGGGCACGCGCGATGATGCTCGTGTGGCCCGTGAGGCCGCCTGCATCGGTGGCGAAGGCGACCACCTTGGCGCGATGGAACTCAGCGGTCTGGCTGGGCGTGAGTTCGTGCGCGATCACGACGGCTGGCCCGCCCAGATCCTTGAGCCGCTTGCCGCTCGCACCGATGAGCTTGCTCACCACGCGCCGCTCGAGGTCCACCACGTCGCCCGCGCGCTCCTGGAACATGGGGTCCGGCAGAGCACGAAGGCGGTCGGCGAACTTCACGAAGTTCTCGCTGGCTGCGTACTCCGCGCAGACTTGCTCGCGCTCGATGTCGGCGATGATCGCGCCCACGAGCGAACGGTCCCGAAGCAGCCCTAGGTGGAAATCGAAGATCGCCGCAGCCTCGCGCCCCATGGTGGCGGCGCTGGCATCTCGGAGCTCGGTCAGTTCGGCAGCGCTTTCGGCCAGCGCGGCTTCGAGCCGGGTTCGCTCCTCGGCGACCTCCTCGGGCGCGACCTGCCGAAAACTGACTTGGCTGAGGCTCTCGGCCACGATCACCGCGGTGCCGATGGCAATTCCCGGACTGGCAGCGATGCCTCGGATGGCGTTCATGGCGGCTCCTGATGCAGTCTCCGAGCCCCGAGGCGCCGGCCTCGGTCCAAGGGAGACGGTCTGGCGAGCGCGCAACCCTAGCAGCCGGAAGGGGATCTGTCGATGCGCGGCGATTCCTGCGCAAGAACCGGGTTCATGGCGGATTGAAAGGCGCGGAGATTCCCGAACGTTTGGGTGTGGGATGCGCTTGCTGGCGCGGGATCCGGTGATAGATTCCGCATCACTGATGGGCCGCGCGCTGTTTCGGTGCGCCCGACGAACCTCTCGCCCGCACCTCCCTGCGGGCGCATAGGGAAAGGGACGGCCGCGGCCCCTGGGGGCCGCGGCTCATTTTTGCCCAAGCTGGTTTGTCGGTGCTGGCCAGCGCGCGGCGACCGGCACATCGTGGTCGCCACGCCTGTGTCGTGGGAAGCCCGGTCAGTTCCCGTCCTTGACCTCGTACTCGGCGTCGATCACGTCGTCGCCCTTCTTGCCCTGCGCCTGCGCGCCGCCTGGCTGGTCCTTGGTCGACTCATAGACGACCTTGCCCAGTTCCATCGAAGCATCGTTGAGCTGCTTCATGGCGGCTTCGATCGCGGCGCGGTCCTCGCCCTTCACGCGTTCGCGCAGGTTGGAGACCGCTGACTCCACCGACGCGCGCGTCTCGGCGCTGACCTTGGTGCCGTGCTCGGCAAGCGCCTTCTCGGTGGCGTAGCAGACCTGCTCGGCCTGGTTCTTCAGGTCGACGAGCTCGCGCCGCGCCTTGTCCTCGGCGGCGTGGGCCTCGGCTTCCTTGGCCATGCGCTCGACTTCATCCTTGCTCAGGCCGCTGGAACCCGTGATCTTGATTTCCTGCGCCTTGCCCGTGGACTTGTCGGTGGCCTTCACGTTGAGGATGCCGTTGGCATCGATGTTGAACTCGACCTCGACCTGCGGCACGCCGCGGGGAGCGCTGGCGATCCCCGTGAGATCGAAGCGGCCGAGGCTGCGGTTGTCCTGGGCGAACTGGCGCTCGCCCTGCAGGACGTGGATGGTCACGCTCGTCTGGTTGTCGGCCGCGGTCGAGAAGACTTCCTTCTTGGCGGTCGGGATCGTGGTGTTGCGCGCGATGAGCGTGGTCATGACGCCACCGAGCGTTTCAACGCCCAGCGACAGCGGCGTGACGTCGAGCAGGAGCACGTCCTTCACCTCGCCCTGCAGCACGCCACCCTGGATCGCCGCACCGATCGCCACGACTTCGTCGGGATTGATCGAGAGGTCGAGCTTGTCGGTGCGGAAAATCTCCTTGGCCATCTGCTGCACGCGCGGGATGCGGATGGAGCCACCGACCATGACGACTTCCTGGATGTCGCCCGCCGAGAGCTTGGCATCCTTGAGGCACTGTTCGCACGGCGTGCGCAGGCGGTCGAAGAGGTCGTTGCACAGGCTCTCGAACGTGGCGCGCGTGACGGTGCACTGCAGGTGCTTGGGGCCGTTCTGGTCGGCCGTGATGAACGGCAGGTTGACCGAGGTCTCCATGGCGCTCGAGAGCTCGATCTTGGCCTTTTCCGCAGCTTCCTTCAGGCGCTGCAGGGCCATCGGATCCTTGCGGACGTCGATGCCTTCCTTCTTGCGGAAGTCCTCGGCGATGAAGTCGATCAGGCGCTGGTCGAAGTCATCGCCACCGAGGTGGCCGTCGCCGTTGCTGGCGAGCACCTCGAAGACGCCATCGCCCACATCGAGCACCGAGATGTCGAAGGTGCCGCCGCCAAGGTCGAAGACCGCGATGCGCGCGTTCTTCTTCTTCTCGAGGCCGTAGGCGAGTGCTGCAGCGGTCGGTTCGTTGATGATGCGCTCGACCTTCAGGCCGGCGATCTCGCCCGCATCCTTCGTCGCCTGGCGCTGGCTGTCGTTGAAATAGGCCGGCACGGTGATCACCGCGCGCTCGACCTTCTCGCCCAGGTAGTCCTCGGCGATCTTCTTCAGTTCCTGCAGCACCATCGCGCTGATCTCAGGCGGGGTGTACTGCTTGCCACGGATGTCGACCTTGACCAGGTCATCGGCGCCGCCGAGCACGGAGTAGGGGACGGTCTTCTGCTCGCCCTGGACTTCGCCAGCGCGGCGACCCATGAAGCGCTTGATGCTGAAGACGGTGTTCTTGGGGTTGGTGACCTGCTGGTGGCGGGCAGGCTGGCCGACGAGGCGCTCGCCCTTCTCGGTGAAGCCGACGACGGACGGGGTGGTGCGGTTGCCGCTGGCGTTGATGAGCACCTTGGGCTGGCCGCCTTCCATGATGGCGACGACGCTGTTGGTGGTGCCGAGGTCAATGCCGATGATCTTGCCGGTGGACATGGTTGGTGTTCCTTCTGCGCTGGCGGGGTTGCCGCGGGCGCGACCCCTCTATGCAACAGCCGTGCCAATCGGGCGCGACCCTCAATGAGTCCGGTAACTTAATTTCGAGCACTGCCATCCGGGCCCCGTCGCGTGGTCCGGGTTGCCGATCGTTCCGGGCCTGCGGGAACTGCTCAGGCCACCCCGGGGATGGTGCTGCACCACCCACCTATGCTCCGCCGAATGCCCTCTTCAACGCTCTTGGAAGCCGCCCTGCACGCCGTGAGCGCCTCCGTGCGGGCCATCGCTTTGGTGACCCAGCACCCCCTCGGGCGGGTGCCCTGCATCAAGCCCGATGGTTCGCCCGTGACGGCAGGCGATGTGGCAGCCCAAGCGGCCGCGGCCATCGTCCTGCGGCGCGAGCTTGGGCTTGAAGGTGTCGTGGGCGAAGAATCGCCGACCAGCCTCGATGGTCCGGACGCCGTGGCCATGCGCGCCCTGGCGAGCACGGCCGTGGTCGGCGCGCTGGGTGGCTTTGACGGCGATCCGCTCGACGCCTTGGCGTGGAAGGCTCCGGCCGACGCGCGCGCGGGCTTCTGGACGCTCGATCCCATCGATGGAACGAAGGGCTATCGAAGCAGCCGTCACTATGCGGTGTGCCTGGCCCATGTGGATGCGCAGGGCGTCTCGCATGGTGTGCTTGGATTGCCCACGCTCGTGGAGTCCATGGACTTGTCCCGCATCGGCGAGCCGCCCGGCGTCCTGATCGCCGCGACGCGCGGCGGCGGTTCGTGGCTGCACGACCCTGCCACGTTGGCACCGATGCGCCGCGTGCAGCGTGGCCCGATGCAGGGCGCGCTTCGCTTGCTCAACAGTGTGGAGCCGGGCGGTCGAACGGCGCGCGCGGCTGCGGTGGTCGAGTCGCTCGGTCGCCCATGGGACACGATCGCCGTGGATTCACAGCTCAAGTACGCGCTTGTGGCGCTCGGCGCAGGCGACTGCATCGTCCGTGTGCCCGGCAGCGTGCCCCGTGCCGAGCATGGCTGGGATCACGCGGCGGGCGTGCTCATCGCCACCGAGGCGGGTGCTGTCGCAAGCGATGCAGAAGGGCGCGCGCTCGACTTCACGCTCGGTGAAGACATGACGGCCAACGAAGGCATCATCGTCTGCGATCCGAGCGTTCATGCGGCGCTGGTCGACGCCGTGCGTGCACAACGCACTGGCGTGCGCGGCTGATCATGGTGCGTCGATTGGCCATCGTGCCGTGGGCGAGTGCAGCCTTGGTCTGCCTCGCGTGGATGGTGGGCTGCCTCGTCAACGATCGCTGGGGATGGTCGCAGTGGCTGTGGTGGATACCGGCGCCGGTGGCGCTCGCCAGCGCACTGGTCTGGCTCGCGAGTGCGCGGCTGCTCGCGCCGGGTTCGTTCCGACGCTGGGCATCGATCGCTGGTGGTGTGTCGCTGGCGATCACGGCCGGTGCGACGATGCGTTCGTTCTCGCTGGCGAATCACGCACACGGGGAGAGTTCGCTGCACCTGGTCTGCTGGAACGCCCGTTGGCCCGGCGAGCAGGCTCGTGCGAGCGCCCAGGCGCTCGCGCCCTGGGCGGGCCGGGTCATGATCATCTCGAATCCCGGGCGCATCGCCGAGCACGCCTCGATCTGGATGCGTGATGGCGAGCAGCGCGCCGAGGCCGGCACGTTCCTGCTCACCGGTCCGGTCCGGATGATCGAAGTACGGCCTGTCGTCCAAGGCGATGACGGCTTCGCCACCCTGTTCCGATTCGAGGCTCCGGGCACCGGCGCCACGAGTGTGCTGGCGATCGACCTGCCATCCAACCCGTTTCGCCCGCGCTACGCGGCGATGGCACGCTTTGCCGCGCAGGTCCGCGCGTCGGTCGATCTTGGGACGGTCGACCTGATCGTCGGTGACTTCAACTGCACCCGTGGCAGTGCCAGCGTCCACGAGGCCTTCCCCGGCTTTCGTGATGCATGGTCCCTCGTCGGGCAGGGGTGGGGCGCGAGCTGGCCTCGCGAGAGGCCGATCCTGCACATCGATCTGGCGTTGGTCGCCGATCGCTTGCGCGCGGAGCGGTGCGAACTGCACGATCCCGGCGTGGGGCATCATCGGTTGAACACGCTGTCGTGCTCGCGCGAGCGCCGCTGAGCAGGGCGGTGGAGTCGCCTGCGATCCGAGTCGGGCCGCGAGTCAGGGCGCCGAGAGATCGGCCCAGAACTCGGCGTACCACGCCGCGACTTGGTCGTTGCCCATGACGAACGAATCCCGAGGCGTGACCAACTTGGCGCGTTCGTCGTACCACCAGCTCGTGGAGCCATCGGCATGGAGTGCGCAGCAGCCGCAGCCGTGGTTGACGTCCTCGACGTCACGCATGCCATCGGCCACGATGGCGGCGCGCGGGTTCATCCAGAGGCGCCGCACCGTGCCACGGGAGTGATCGACGTCGCCGCAGTACTGGTAGTTGATGCGGATCTTCTGCAGTCCGCCCGCAGACCATGCCGGTGCGTAGCGCTCGAACGTGTGCTCGCCGTGATGGCTCGGGCAGTACAGCGTGCGAGGCAGCACGTAGTTCATGGGGCCCGCGAGGATGCCGAGCCCATCCCAGCGCGAGCCCTCCTCGTTCTGGAAGATCTGCTCGGTGCCCAGCCCCGGCGGCAGCGGATCCGCGATGACCACGTTGGCCGACATCATTTCCGACGGCAGTCCCTGGCCGCGCGCGTACACCGTCTCGGGCAACCGATCCTCGTAGGAGGATCCGTACATCGCCACGGCGAGGCCGATCTGGTGCAGGTTCGAGCTGCACTCGATGCGATTGGCCTGCTCGCGCGCGGCACGAACGGCGGGCATGAGCATGCCCAGCAGCATGGCGGTGATGCCAATCGTGACCAGCAGTTCGATCAACGTGAACGCGCGCGCGGGCGGAGCGATGGCTCCGCACCCACGAGTTCGGCAAGGCCCAGACTGTCGCAAGGACGGTGCTGGCATTGGGGCCTCCGGCCATTATTGGCCGCCCCTTCGCCGCCTCCGAGATGTGAGGACTATGTCACGGTTGCGCAAAAGCGCGAAAGTTTTCCTCCAAGTATTTGCGCAACCGATTGGCGGTGGCACCGTTGGCTCAGAGTGGAGAAAGACGCCGCCCCGCCTGTTGGGGGAGGTGCCACGGAGTCAAGGTCGCCGCACGCGGCGATCCGAAGTTGGATCCACCCCTCCGGTGGATTGAAGTGGGTAGCGCCTGGCCTGTCCGGGCAGGAAGAGGGAAAAGATGACCGACATTGACCAGCTGCTCATGCAGCGCGTTGCTCAGGCGGACGAAAAGGCCGTCTTGGAGCTCTACGACCGATTCGGAGCCTTGGTCTACAAGAGCTGCCTGACCACCCTGCGGGTGCGCGCCGAAGCCGAGGATGCGGCTCAGGATGTCTTCGTGCAGATCTGGCGCACCGCCGACAAGTACGACCCGCAGCGCGCCAAGCTGGTGACGTGGGTCATGCTGATCACGCGTCGTTGCCTCATTGACCGCCTGCGCCGCAAGAAGGTGCGTCCCACGATGGCGGGCCTCACGCCCGAAATGGCCAACGAGGTCCGCGACGACTCTTCGCAGGAACCGGTGCCGAGCGACCTGTCGCCTGACATGCGCCGCCGCCTGGCCGATCTGCCGGAGCAGCAGCGCGTCGTCATCGAGCGCGTGTACATGCAGGGCTACAGCCTTCGCGAAGTCTCGGAACAGACCGGTCTGCCGCTGGGCACGGTCAAGAGCGCCCTCAGCCGTGGGCTGCAACGGCTTCGCGACCGATATGGGATTGATCGCGCAATCGGGTGATTGCTGCGTCCTGACGGAACAGGCCTGCGTATAGGCAGGCGAAGAAAGCTGGGTTGGGCGGCCGATTCCTCGGCCGGGAACGAAGAGGACAAGCGTGCTGTGCCATGCCGGCGCACACGAGGGAGTTGTGTCCATGACCGTGCCACCGACCCGCGACGAATTGCTCGAACTCGCTGAACTCGATGCTCTGGGGGCTCTCGAACCCGCCGAACAGGCCCGGTTCGAACGAGGCCTGCGCGAGGCATCGCCTTCGCTTCGCGCGGAACTCCATGCCATCCAGGATGCAACGGTGCTTGATCCGATCGGCCTGTGCGATGAGGAGCCCGAGGCTGGACTCAAGTACAAGGTCATGGCGCGCATTGCCGACGCTGTGACCGAGAGCGAGTCCGAACTCGCCCCGATCGCCTCCATCGGTCGGCCTGCAGTTCCGCAGCGCACGGCGCCGATCGCGGCCCCGATGGCTGTCCCCGCGGCTCTGACCGCGCCTGTCGCGCCTGTTGCGATCGCCCCAGTCGTCTCGGTCTCCGCCCCTCGCGACGCCGATGTGCTCGAGCGCGTGAGCCAGGCCGCGGAACAGTCCGAGCTTGAGCGGCTTCGTTCCATGCTGGATCGCGCCCGCGGACATGGTTACATGCTGCGTGCCGCGTGCATCGCCTTGGCCTCGTGCTTGGTCGTGGCGGGCTACGCGCTGGTCCGTCAGGACAGCTACACCCAGCGGGTCACGCTCGCTGCGATCTCGGCATCGTCGCGTGAGGACCTGAAGGCTCTGCTGGGTCCGACCATCGAGCCGTTCCTGCGCGACGGTGTTCCATCTACCGCGCTGACGGGCGCTGCGCCAACATCGACGGGCGGGGTGATGCTGTGGTTCGACCCTGCTACTGGCAAGGCGTTCATCGCGATGGTCGGATTGGACGCCACCCGCACCTTCGAACTCGTGGCGCGTGATGTAGCGGGGGATTCGGAAGGGTCGGTGGTGGCCAGAAGCGTGAAGGCGCACGGTCCGCTCTCCGGCATGCTGCTCGAGGCTGTGCCGGACCTGCGTGGATGGATTATCGAACTGCGCGACCCGAACACGGGAACGGTGCTGTACCGCGGTCAACTTCGCTGAGTGTCCGGCAGCAGCGGCCGCTTTGGAAGCGGGCGGGGCATCGTGCTCGGCAGCAGCGCCGGGCTGCTCAAGGGCGGTGTCAGCTCGCCCGGCGAAGCCACTCGTCTTCCAGTTCCGACAATCGCGCCTGCAGCGAGGATCGCTCCTCGTTCAGGCGCTTGACCTTGTCGCCGTCGCGGTAGACCGCCGGATCGGCGAGTTCCGCATCAAGGGCTTCCATGCGATCGGTTGCCTTGGCGATCTCGGCGTTGAGCTTCTCATCCGAGAGCTTTGAGTGAGCACCCTTGGGGGCAGGCGCCTTCGCCGACGGCGCGGCTTTCGCTGGCTGCACGGGGGCGGCGGCCGCTTTCGCAGGGACGGTTGATGGCGAGGGCGGCGACGTCGTGGTTGCGGGAGCGGCTGCCTGCGCAGCCTTGCGGCGATCCCGCTCGGCCTCGGCACGACGGCGGGACTCGGCTTCCTTCGCGCGCTCGGTGCGCTTGGCTTCCCATTCGGAGTAGCGGCCTTGGAAGAACTCGACGTGGCCTTCGCCGTCGAAGGCGATCAACCGGTCGCACGTCGTCTCGAGCAGCGCTCGGTCGTGGCTGATGAGCAGCAGGGCGCCGTCGTAGCCGCCATGCTCCGAGCGGGGGGCGAGCGACTGCTCGAGCCGCTCGGCACTGGGGATGTCGAGGTGGTTCGTCGGTTCGTCGAGGACGAGGATGTTGTTCGCGCCGGCGACCAGGCCCGCGATGACCGCTCGCGTGCGCTCGCCGCCGGAGAGTGCGCCGAGTGGCTTCTCCTGCGCCTCGCCGCTGAAGAGGAATGCGCCCGCGAGGTTGCGGGCTTCCTGCTCGTTCAGCTTCATGCCGTTCGATCGCGGCGGCACGGCCTGCTGCAGGTACTGCCACACCGTGAGTGAACCATCGAGGTGATCGTGGGTCTGGCGGAACCAGCCGCTGCGCAGTCGCGGAGCGCGCTTGATCTCGCCGCCATCGGGCTCGAGTTCGCCGAGGAGGATCTTGACGAGCGTGCTCTTGCCGCAGCCGTTGGGCCCGATGATCCCGATGCGCTCGCCGGGCTTGATGAGGACATCGAGCCCCTTGAAGAGGGTGCGGGCGCCGTAGGACTTCCCGAGCCCGTGGGCTTCGATCGCACGGTCACCCAGCTCGGGCGCGCGCGGCAGGTCGATGTCCATCGCGTCGAGCTCCATGGGACGCTCGACGAGTTCGCTTTCCTTGTACCGCTCCAGGCGCGTGGCCCGGCCGCGGGCCTGCTTGGCGCGCTGGCCCGCCTTGTAGCGCAGGATGTACTCCGTCTCGGCACGGATGCGGTCCTGCTGCTTCTCGTGCACGCGGGCCTGCAGCTCCATGCGCTCGCGGCGCAGGTTCACGAAGTCGGCGTAGTTGCCCGGGTACTCGTGGATCACGCCCTGGTCGATCTCGACGATGCGGTGCACCACACGGTCGAGCAGCCATCGGTCGTGGCTCACCACGAGCACGGCACCCTTGAACTCGTCGGCGAGGAAGTCCTCGAGCCAGCGGCGCCCGTCGATGTCGAGGTGGTTCGTGGGCTCATCGAGCATCAGCAGGTCAGGCTGCTCGAGCAGGAGCTTGGCGAGGCCGAGTCGTGCGCGCTGGCCGCCGCTGAGCGAGGTCACCGGCGTGGAGAACTGCGCGTCGATGAAGCCCAGGCCGTGCAGCACGGCATCGACCTTGTGGTCGGTGGCATGGCCGCCGAGCCTGTCGAACTCGGACTCGAGGACGGTCTGGCGGGCCATGAGCCGATCGAGCTCGGCGCCCTGCGCGGTGGCCATGCCCTCGAAGACCTCGTCGAGTTCCCTCTGGATCTCGTCGAGCCTGCCGAACGCGGCTGCCGCGGCGCTGCGCAGCGTGTGCGATGGATCGAGCTTGGGCTCCTGTTCGAGGTAGCCGATGCGGATGCCGCGCTGCAGGCCGACGCTGCCGTGATCAGGCTGGATCTTGCCCGCGATGATCTTCAGCAGCGTGCTCTTGCCGCAGCCGTTGCGGCCGACGAGTCCGATCTTCTGGCCTTCATCGACGCCGAGCACGACATCCTCGAGCAGGATGTTGACGCCGTGTCCGAAGCGGACGTGGTTGACGGTGACCAGGCTCATCGGGGGGGAGAGTGTAGGGGTGCTACATTCGGAGCGTGACCAGCCCCACGATGCAGGATGCGGCGAAGGCCCGGCGCGATCGCGCGACGCGGCTGCGACGCATGCTGATCATGCCGGTCTTGGTGCTCGGGATCGGACTGTGGCTGAGCGATGCCTATGGCGGCCGCAAGGTCGATCAGGAGCGGTTCGCGGCCTCACGCGTTCGCGAACTGGCCACTCAGTACTGGACCAAGCGCACCGTGAGCCCCGGCACGCTGCCGACGACGGCCGCGATCGCGCCGATCGACCCCACGCTGGCGGCGTGGCTGGTGGCGCGGTGGGAGGCCGCTGCGCCCGAGCAGGGCGGTGGCACGATCGTGGTCGAGCCGATCGATGGCACAACTGATGCGGTTGCCGACGCAACCGTCACGCTGCGGGTGGTCTTCCCCGGCGACCGACCGATCGAACTCGACGCCACCGTCATCGATGGCATCGTGCACGTGCTTGCGGTGCGGGAGGCGACGGCGGTGCCCGGTGGCGCGCTGCCCTTGCCGGGGTCGCAGCCGACAGGATCAACCACGGAGCCCTGACGCATGCAGGTCTGGATCAACGGTCAGTTCCACGATGCCAACGCCGCAACGGTTGGCTTCTTCGATGCGGGCTTCCAGCACGGCGTGGGTCTCTTCGAGACGCTTCGCGTGCGGGACGGCAACGTCTTCCGCCCGCTGGCCCATCTTGAGCGCTTGCGCGACAGTGCGGTGGCGCTGCGCTTGGTCGAGCGCCTGAACATCGAGGCCATCGCCGATGCGATCGATGGCACGCTCGAGCGCAACGGGCTCCGTGATGCCCGGGTCCGCGTCACGCTGACTGGCGGCGACCTGAACATGCTCGCGCGTGCGCGTGAAGGCAGCGCCGCGGAAGCGATGCATCCGACCATCGCGATCGTGGCGCAGCCGCCCACCCCGTACCCCGAGGCGATGTTCACCGAGGGTGTGCGCGTGATGGTGGCCGAGGGACGCATGAACCCCTGGGATCCGATGGCCGGGCACAAGACGCTCTCGTACTGGCCGCGGCTCCTGGCCCTGCAGCAGGCCGCGGCGCACGGCTGCGGCGAGGCGCTCTGGTTCGACGTCGCCAATGCGCTGGCGTGCGGGTGCGTGAGCAACGCCTTCATCGTGAAGGATGGCATCGTGCGCACGCCGGTGGCGC
>JAGWXC010000292.1 GCA_018970045.1 Planctomycetota bacterium
TCGATCATGGTGGGGCGGCCGTCGCGGGTGCGACCGACCGCGATGGCGGCTCGTGCTCGGGTCATGAGACCAGTCCCTTCGTCAGCCGCATGAATGCGGTCTCCAGGTCGGGGCGTTCCTCGGTGAACCGCCGCACTCGGAACCCCTCTGCGATCAGGCGGCTCGGCACGTCGCTCAGCACCGTACCTGCCGCCGCGTCCAGGTGCACCTCGATGCGCACGAGGGCGTCTTCGCGCTGCAGGTCGACCTTGGTCACGCCGGGCACCTTGGCCAGCAGCGCAGCGGCCTCCTTGGGCCGCTCGTCCACCACGACATGCACCACATGCCCCACGGCGGTCTTCGACATGATGTCGGCCATCGGGCCGCTGTAGACGAGCTTGCCCTGCTCGACGATGCCCACGTGCGTGCAGAGCTCGGCAAGCTCGAACAGGATGTGGCTTGAGATGATGATGGTCTTGCCCATCGCGCGCAGCTCCTTGAGCAGCTCGCGCATCTCGATGCGGGCACGCGGATCAAGCCCGCTCGACGGTTCGTCCAAGAGCAGCACCTTCGGATCGTGCAGCAGCACGCGCGCGACCGAGAGCCGCTGCTGCATGCCGCGCGAGAGTCCGTTCACCTCGGCGAGCGTCTTGCCCGTCAGATCGGTGAGCTCGAGCACGTCGGACACGGCCTTGCGTCGCGCATCGCCGTGGATCCCGTAGCAGCTCGCGAAGAACTCCAGGTACTCCTGCACGAGCATGTCGTCGTACGCGCCCATGAAGTCGGGCACGTAGCCGATCACCGGACGGATGAGCGCGTTCTGGTAGCCCACGGTCTTGCCATCGATGCGCGCCTCGCCCCAGCTGGGCTTGAGCAGCGTGGCCAGGATCTTGATCGTGGTCGTCTTGCCGGCGCCGTTGGGGCCGATGAAGCCGAAGCAGGATCCCTGCTCGATCTTCAGGTTGAGGTTGTCCAGGGCCGTCAACTCCCCGTACTTCTTCGTCAGGTTGACGGTCTCGATCATGGCCATGGCGGCAGGCCGTCAGGGTACGGTCTCGAAGGGGATCACGGAACCGGCGGTCTCGCACGGCAGCGGCAGGATGAATCGCACCATCACGTTTCCGCCGCTGGTCGCGGTGGCGCCATCGATCTGCAGCGGCACCGGACAGGCTGTTTCATCCAGGAAACCCGTCACGATCAGGCACGGACGCGTGAACCATGACGACAGGTCGAGCTCGCGACCAAGCTGTCGCTGCGCGCGCACCACCACGGTGTCGGCCGGTGCCGGTGGATTCACGCGATACGCGGGCGGCTTCAGCATCTGGTACAGGCCCAGCATCGACAGCTGCTTCCGCCAGGCGTCGGGCTCCAGCGGATCGGACCGCAACGAGCTGAAGTTGGCGCGCGCGAGCAGGGGATCGGCGTACAGGTTCCGGATCTCGCGCACGAACGATCCGTCACCCACCACCGCCGGATTCAGGCCGCCCTGCGGGTAGAGCGCGTGGCCCACGTCGAGCGGCCCGGGCGCCCAATCACCCGCGAGCCGCACCATGCGCGCCGGCCGCGGCGGGTAGTCGCTCGGTTCGATGCGCTGATCCTTCGGTCCTCCCCATCTGCGCGACTGGTACAGCCACGGGCCCACATGGATCAGCGTCACGTCGCGCAACGGGCCCGGCAGGCCGTGCCACAGCGTTCCGGTCAGCGACATCGTGGCGACCGAGCCGCTCGTGCTCTTGGGGCGTATCGGTTGTTCGGGGTCCTCCCAGACCACGCGACCCCACTCGCGGGGCGGCGCGCCCAGCCACTGCGCCTGCATGTCCACGGTGGTGCTCCGCGACACCAGCCGAAGCTGCGACGACGCGTCCACCATCCGATCGGTGCGCGCCGTGTCCGGGAAGCGCTGCGCGTTGCCGGCCGGCGGCGGACTCCAGTCGATCAGCAGGTTGCGCTGCGTCGGTTCTCCCTCGAGCTGCACGGTGGCGGTGCCGAAGCCGCGCAGCGAGGCGCTGATCCAGGAGACGGATCGCAGCAGTCGCGGGCGTTCGCCCGCGCCATCGTCCCCGCTCGGC
>JAGWXC010000293.1 GCA_018970045.1 Planctomycetota bacterium
GGCATCGCGCCCACGCGCAGCCCCTACAAGATCTACATCATCGACGAAGTCCACATGCTCACGCAGCCTGCCTTCAACGCGCTGCTGAAGACCATGGAGGAGCCGCCGTCGCACGTGAAGTTCATCCTCTGCACGACCGAGCCCCACAAGGTTCCCGCCACGATCCAGAGCCGCTGCCAGCGCTTCGATTTCCGCAACATCAGCGCGCAGCGGATCGCGGGCCACCTGAACGACGTCTTGGCCAAGGAAGGCATCACGGCTGACGAGGCGGTGGTGCTGCAGGTCGCGCGACTGGCCAACGGATCGATGCGCGACGGGCTCAGCCTGCTCGATCGCCTCGTCGCGGCCAGCGACGGCGCGCTCACGCAGGAGGTTGCGCGCGATGTGCTCGGCCTGCCTGACGACGAGGCGCTCGATGCCATCGTCAGCGCGATCGCGCAGGGCGATGCCGCTGCCGCGATCACCGCGGGCGGTGCGCTGCTGGAGCGCGGCTTCAGCGCCGACCATGCGCTCGAGTGCCTGGCGGCGCGGCTGCGCGACGTCATGGTCATCGGGGCCTGCGGAGCGCAGACGGAGATGGTCGAACTGCCGAGCGAGGCCAAGCAGCAGCTCGCCGAGGTGGCGCGCTCCATGCAGGGTGCGGACTTGGTGCACGCGATCGCGCTCGCCGATGCGGCCAGCCGCACCTGCCGCAGCAGCTCGATCCCGCGCGTGGTCTTCGATGCGCTCCTCGCGCGACTCGCCCTGGCGGAGCGATTCGAGGCGACGGGAGCGGCGCCGCCAAAAAAATGACGGCGGCAGTGCCCGCGGCCGAGGCCCGCGCGCTGCCGTCCGCCACGCCTCGACCGATCGCACCGCTCGCTCCGCCGACGCCGTCGGTCGTGGCGCAGCCCGCTCGCCTTGCTGCACCGCGCGCACCGGATCCGGCGCGAGTTCCTTCGCGAGATGCTGCAGTCGACGCTGTGCGTGGTGCGGCGGCCGTGCCGCACGCTCGCGCGGATCGGCCGCCCTCGGCGCCATCGCCGGCTGCCGCGTCGAGCGGCGACCCGCCGCGAGCCGACGCCGCCGATGGATCGGCCGTCGTGCGCAATGCTGCAGGACGGACGATCGATCCCGCGGTGGCCGATCGGCTGCGTGCGGATCCACTCGTGCGTCAGGTGACCGACATCCTTGACGCTCCGGTCCAGCGTGTGGTGCCGCGTCGGGTGCGTCCTGCACCGACGCAGGACGGGGAGGAGTGATCGATGCTCGAGCCGACGAAGGGGCCCTATCCAGAAAGCGTGAACCGGCTGGTTGCCGAGTTCGCGAACCTGCCCGGCATCGGACGCCGCACGGCGGAACGTCTGGCGTTCTGGGTGCTCAAGGCCGATGCGGCGCAAGCGCTCGGTCTCGCTCAGGCGATCGAGGACGTCAAGCGCAAGGTGCGCCACTGCAGCATCTGCTGGAACCTCGCCGACAGCGACCCGTGCACGATGTGCTCGGATCCGCAGCGAGACCAGTCGGTCGTGCTGGTCGTTGAGCAGCCCAAGGACCTGATCAGCCTGGAGTCGACCGGTCGCCACCGCGGCGCGTACCACGTGCTCATGGGGCGGCTCGATCCGCTCGATGGCGTCGGTCCCGATGCCCTCACGATCGCCGACCTCGTCGTGCGCGTGAAGGATCCCTCGCGCAACGCGCGTGGCGTGGCGGTGCGCGAAGTGATCCTGGGCCTCAATCCCGATCTGGAGGGCGACAGCACCGGGCTCTACGTTGCGCAGGCGCTCGAAGGGACCGGCGTGGCGGTGAGCCGGCTCGCCCGTGGCCTGCCGAGCGGTTCCCACATCGAGTTCGCCAACCGCGCCGCCCTCGCGGATGCGATCAGCCACCGGCAGCGGCTCTGAACGATGTCAGGCATGGGGTTCAACCTCTCGCAGGGCGCGCGGCTGGGGCAGAACCTCAAGCTGTCCCCGCGCATGCTCACCACCATGAGCGTGCTGCAGCTGCCGCTGGGGGAGCTCGAAGAGCGCGTGGAGCAGGAGCTCCAGGAGAACATCGCCCTCGAGCGGGCG
>JAGWXC010000294.1 GCA_018970045.1 Planctomycetota bacterium
GGCGGCTGATGCGCCAGGAAGTCGCCGCCGTAGATCGACTCGTCGAAGTGCTCGTACTCGCTGTAGCCCTGCTGACGCGCCACCTCGTTGCAGGCGTTGATGCCGCCCTGGGCGCACACGCTGTGGGAGCGCTTCACGGGGACGATGCTGAAGAGGTCGACCTGGACGCCGAGTTCGGCGGCCTTCACGGCGGCGCCGAGGCCGGCGAGGCCACCACCGACGACGATCACGCGGGACTGCTTGGTTGCCATGGTTCGTGCTCCGGTTGATTCAAGGCCGTGCGTGGACGGAAGTCAATGCGAGGCGGAGGATTCGGTGACCTGCCCGGCGAGCTGGTCCTCGACCTGACGGGCCTCTTCGGGGTCGAGGGTCACGAAGCCGATCACGGCCGACGTGCCGGCGATGGCGAGCGCCACGCCGATGGCGGCGCAGACCTGGCCCCAACGACGCTGCGCGCCGGTCGAGACGGTGAGCCCCCAGGTGATGGCGGCGGTCCACAGGCCGTTGGCGAAGTGGAAGACCAGGCACAGCACGCTGAAGAGGTAGAGCATGGCGATGGTCGTGCCGAGCAGGCCATCCTGCATATGCGACGCGGTCGAGCTCGCGGCGTGCGCGGCATCGAAGGTCGGCAGCAGACCGCCGTAGGTCCAGCCCCAGCGCAGGCTGCTGACGTGCGCGAAGATGAACGCTACGCCGACGTAGCCGGTCATGCGCTGCAGCCAGTAGCGGTAGTTGCCCTGGTAGGCATAGCGGTCCACGTTGCTCTTGCCGGTGCGGGCGAAGTAGACGCCCAGGATCGCGTGGAAGGCGATCGGCAGCCAGAGCACGAAGATCTCGATGAAGACCAGCGCGGGCAGATTGTGGATGAAGTCGACCTCGTGCTGGAAGGTGGCCACGCCCGCGGCATCGCTGCCGTACTGCGCGACCACATCCCCGAACTTGCCCTTGTTGAGCGTGGAGCCCCAGACGATGCTCGAGTTGGTCGTCAGGTGCGGGAAGAGGAAGAGGCCGATCGGCGCCACGCCGCTGAGGCTGTGGAGCCTGCGGAGCAGGAAGTAGTGGCGCTCGATGAAGGGAACGGTCTTGGCGGTCTTGGCAGGTACGGCGTGGGTGCTCACGGTGGCTCCGGGGTGGATCGTTCGCGAGATGGATCAGTCGGGCATGACCAGGCGCGGCCCGGCGGCAGGGGCATCGGTCCCGCCCGGCACTGAACCGGGGCGGCCCATGACCTGCACGCTGGCGGGGTCCTTGGCCATCTGCTGCTGGATCATGGTGGCGATCTGCACGAAGCGCTGGCGCAGCTCCGACAGCACTTCCTTGAGTTCCGAAGCTTCCTCGGGGGTGAGGTTGCCCTTGGTCTTCTCCTCGAGCACGCCCAGCAGGTCGATCGCGAAGCGGCTGCCCATGAGGTCGATCATGGCGCGGCCGGTCTGCGGGTCGGCATAGGCGCCGAGGCCCATCAGGGCCTGCGAGGCGAGCGAGCCGACGAGCGCGCGCATGTCCGCGGGCGGGAACTCGTCGGGGCCGGGCTGCCGCGGCGAGTCGTCGATCTTCTGGCTGAGCTTTTCCTTCTCCGCCTGGGCCTGTTCCTTCCAGTCGGCATCGATGTGGAGCTTGGGTGCGTCGTCCGGCATGGAGGTCCTTTCAGGGAGTCTTGGAGTATAGGGGGCTCGACGTGCGCAGGCCGGGACACGAGCGAGCGCGCGATCGCTAGCATTCCCGGCGTGAAGCGAACGACAGGGCTGTTGATCGCCTGCCTCGCTGCCGCGTGCGCCAAGGACCAGGCGGCGCGCGTGGCGCTGTCGCCTGCCGACTTCGGACCGGCCTCGGGATTGGCTCCGCGCGAGGCGGGGATTGATGACCTGCCCGACGCCGTGGAGATCGAGTCGCGCACGCTGGCCGCGCGCGATGGCCAAGGCACGCGGGCCGAGGGCGAGGTGATCGAGGCCGTGGCGGTGAAGGACGATGCCGGCAACATCGTGAAGGAATCGATCGGTGGGGCCCGCGCCGAAAGCGTGGTCGTCGGGCAGCGCT